>NZ_JBJHAK010000016.1:0-93742 GCF_054050975.1 Blastococcus sp. SYSU DS0828
CCCGCCGCCCCCCCCGCCCCCCCCCCCCCCCCCCCCCCCCCCCCCCCGCCCGCCCCCCCCCCCCCCCCCCCCCCCCCCCCCCGCCCCCCCCCCCCCCCCCCCCCCCCCCCCCCCCCCCCCCCCCGACGATCAGGTCACCTGATCACCGATGAGGGCGAGGGTGGCGGCGGGTCCGGTGCAGCCCCGGCCCGGTCGACCGTCATGATCGGACCCCGTGACACGTGACGGGGGACCCCCACCCGGGGACGCCCGGCGCGGGCCCCGGCGCGGGGGAGTGGCACGGGCAGCGACGCTCCTGATCTCCCTCACCGCCGTCAGCCAGCTCCTCGGGTTCGTCCGGGACGCCGTCATCGCCGCCGTCTTCGGTGCCGGCGCGGCGCTCGACGCCTACCTCGTCGCCCAGGGCGTCATGAACCTGGTGCTCGCGCTGGTCGCCGGCGCGCTGGCGCGGGCAGTGGTGCCCCCCGTCGCCCGTGCGGTGGCCGCGGACGACGGCCCGCGGGCCGATCGCACGGTGCGCACGGTGCTGACCCTCGGCACGCTGGTGCTCGTCGCCGGTTCGGTGCTGATGTTCCTGGCCGCCGAGCAGGTGGTCGCGGTGCTGGCCCCCGGCTTCGACGAGGCGACAGCAGCGCTGACCGTCGAGCTCACCCGCATCGTGCTCATCGCCGCCGTCTTCATCGCCGCCACGGACATCCTCGCGGCCGCCTGCCAGGCCCACGGCCGCTTCTTCGCCTCCGGGCTGCAGGGCGTCCCCTTCAACCTCGTCATGATCGGCGCGGCGCTCTGGGCTGGCGCGCGTTTCGGGATCGAGGCGCTCGCGGTCGGCTTCGTCGTCGGCTCCGCCGTCCGCATGCTCGTCCAGCTCCCTGCCGTCCGCGCCGCCGGCATGCGGCTGCGGCCCCGGCTGGCCCTGCGCGATCCGGACGTCCGCGAGGTGCTCCGGCTGACCCCGCCCCTGCTGGTCGGCAGCGCGGTCCTCAACGTCAACACGCTCGTGGACCGGGCCGTCGGCTCGGCGCAGGGGGAGGGCGTCATCACCGCGCTGAGCCTCGGCTTCCGCGTGATCCACCTCGTCGACGCGCTGCTCGTCGCGACGGTCGTGGCCGCGCTGTACCCGACGTTCAGCGCCGTGGGCGCACCCGACCGCCGGGCCGACCTGCGCGCCCTCGTGGACCGCACGTCACGGCTGCTCGTCGCCCTGCTGGTCCCCGTGGTCGCCGCGCTGGTCGTGCTGGCCCGGCCGGTCGTCCAGTTCCTGTACGGCCGGGGCGACTTCGACCAGGCCGCGGTGACGGCGACGGCCACCGCCGTCGCCTTCTCGGCCGCGGCGGTCCTCGGCATCGCGCTCCGGTCCACCACCGCTCGGGCCAGCCTGGCGGTCGGGGACAGCCGGACCCCCACGGTCGTCGCCGTGGCCGCCATGGTCGTCAACGTCGTCGGCGACCTCACCCTGGGGGTCGCCTTCGGCATCGCGGGCCTGGCGGCGTCGACGAGCCTGTCCCTGCTGCTGGCGGCGGCGCTCGCCGTGGCCCTCCTCGCGCGCCGGCACGCCGCTGTCACCCCGCGGGCACTGGTGGGGACGGTCGCGCGCACCTCCGCGGCGGCAGCCGCCGGGGGGCTCGCCGCCACGGCCGTGCTCGCGGGGTGGGCGGGCGAGCCGGCGGACACGCTGACCGCGGCCGGTCAGATCGTCTCGGGAGGCCTCGTCGGGGCCGCCGTCTACGCCGCCGCCCTGGCCGCGCTGCGCGGGCCGGAGCTGGGCGAGCTGCGCGACCTCGCACGCCGCCGTCTGCGGCGCCCGGTCTCCTGAGCCGCCCACCGACCTCCCCCCGTGCGGGCGAGCGGGACGGTGCGCCCACCCGCAGCCCGACCCGACCTCATAGGGTTGCGCGATGCCTTCTGCCGGTCGCGCGCTCGTGCTCACGTCGAGCCGGGACCGCGGGGCACTGGCGGCCGTCCGCGCGCTCGACCGGGCCGGCTGGCACGTCGGCGTCGGGTCGCCCGACGCGGGTGGCATGGTCGCCGCCTCCCGCTCCAGCCGGCGGACCCACCACGTACCCCGCCCGCGTGGGCACATGGACGACTTCGTGGCGGCGGTCCGGCGCGCCGTCGCCGGGGGCGGGTACGACGTCGTCTTCGGCAGCGGCGATGACTGGATGGCGGCCCTGGCGGTCAGCGCGGGATCGGTACCCGCAGTGGTCGTCCACCCGCCGGCCGAGGTCGCCCTGGCCGCGCTCGACAAGGCCGAGCTGGCGCAGCGCGCCACCGACGCGGGGCTGCCCTCCCCCCGCACGGAGCTGGCGACCCCGGCCGCGCTCGCCGGCTGGACCGGACCGGTCGTGGTGAAGTGCCGCGCCCACTGGCAGCCGGGTCTGCGGCAGCGGCTGCGCATCGAGGCGCGCCGCTACCCCGATGTCGAGCAGGCACGGCCCCGGGTCCGGCTCCTGCAGGACGCGGGCTTCGAGGCGGTGCTGCAGGAACCCGTCGACGGGGAGCTGGAGGCGCTGGTCGGGCTGCTGCACGAGGGCCGGCTCCACGGGCGCGTCCAGCAACGCGCGCTGCGGCTGTGGCCGACGCCGAGCGGGGTCACCAGCCGCGCCGTCACCGTGCCGGTCGACGAGGAGCTCGCCGCCGGTGCGACCCGGCTGCTGACCGGGCTGGGCTGGTCGGGGCTCGTGCAGCTGCAGTTCCTGCGCGACGATGACGGTGGCCTGCGGCTGATCGACCTCAACGGCCGGTTCTTCGGGTCGATGGCCCTGTCGACCGCGGCCGGGCCCAACCTCCCGGACGCCTGGGCACGGCAGGCGCTCGGGCTGCCGCTGCCGCCGCTGCCCGACGGGACCGCCGGGGTGCGCTACCTCTGGACGGCGGGCGACTTGCGGCGGGCCGCGGCCGAGCGCCGGGGTGGACTGCTCGCCGACGGCGCCTCGGTCCTGCGCTGGTTCCCGGGCGCCGTCTCCAGCGTCTGGGACGTCCGCGACCCGGGGCCGACCCTGGCCCTCGCCGCCGAGCGTGTGCGGCGGCGCCGGGTCTGATCCCGGCCCGGGCGTCAGCCGCGGCGGCGGGTCTCCGGGAAGAGCAGGTCGACGAAGCGCTCCGCGGTCGGCTGGGGCTCGTGGTTGGCCAGCCCCGGCCGTTCGTTGGCCTCGATGAACACGTAGTCGGGCCCGCCGACGTCGGGCACGAGGAAGTCGATCCCCGTCACCGGGATGTCCAGCGCCGTGGCGGCGCGCACCGCGGCATCGGCGATCTCCGGGTGCAGCCGGTCGGTGACGTCCTCGATCGTGCCCCCGGTGTGCAGGTTCGCCGTCCGCCGCACCTGGATCCGCTCGCCGTTGCGCGGGACGTCGTCCATGTCGTAGCCGGCCGCGGCGATGACCTCGACGGTGGTGTCGTCCAGCGGGATCCGTGACTCGCCACCGGTCGCCCGCTCCCGGCGGCGGCTGGTGGAGCGGACCAGGTCGGCGACGGTGCTCCGGCCGTCGCCGATGATCTCCGCGGGCCGCCGGACCGCGGCCGCGACCACCTCCCGGTCGATGACGACCACCCGCAGGTCCTGGCCGGGCACCAGCTCCTCCACGAGGACGTCGGGGCAGAACTGGGCCGCGTGGTGGACGGCGCGCTGCAGGGCGGCGTCCCCCTTGACCCCGACGGTGATGCCCTTGCCCTGCTCTCCCCGCGCGGGCTTGACGACGACGGCGTCCACCTCGCGCAGCAGGGCGGAGGCGGCCGCCAGGTCCTCCGCGGTGGCGCGGGCGCCCCGGGCCACCCGGACCCCCGCCCGCTCCATGATGCGGCGGGTGACGCGCTTGTCGTCGCAGCGGCTCATCGCGACCGCGGTGGTGAACTCCGAGAGCGACTCGCGGGTGAGCACGGTCCGGCCACCGACCGACAGCCGCATCTCGCCCCACTCGGCGTCGGTGACCTCCACCCGGATGCCCCGGCGCAGCGCCTCCTCGGCGATGATCAGCGCGTAGGGGTTCAGGTTCTCCAGGCCGGGGGGCCGGGCGGCGAACAGCGGCGTGTTGATCGGGTTCTTCCGCTTGACGCAGACCGCCGACACCCGGGTGAACCCGAGCTTGCGGTAGAGCGCGATGGCGCCGCTGTTGTCGTGCATGACGGAGAGGTCGAGGTAGGAACGGCCACGGCCGACGTAGCGCTCGGCGAGCACCCGCACCAGCGCCTCACCCGTCCCGGGCGGGGCGTCCTGGTTGTGCACGGCCAGGCACCACAGGCTGGTGCCGCCCTCGGGGTCGTCGAAGGCCAGGACGTGGTCGACCCCGGTGACCGTGCCGACGATGGCGCCCGTCCGCCGGTCCTCGGCCACCAGGTACGTGAAGCAGCGCGTGCGGTGGTTGCGCCACATGACGTCGGCGTCGCCCACGACCATGCCGTTGAGCGCGTAGATCTCGTTGATCCGGTCCATGTCCGCGCGCGAGGTCGCGGTGCGGACGAACACCCCCCGGATCAGCTCGTGCCGCGCCCGGTAGCGGTGCAGGTCCAGCCGGTAGGTGTAGCTCGGGTCGATGAACAGCTCGTCGGGTGCGAGCCCCACCAGCACGTGCGGGTCCCGGGGGTAGATGCAGATGTCGCGCTCGCCGGTCTCCTCGGCGCGCAGCGCGTCGACGATGCCCTCCAGGTCGGAGAAGGTCTGGCCGTAGACCAGCCGCCCCCACCCCATGTCGAGCACGACGTCGGACTGCATGCCCTGCAGCTGGTGCTCCGACGGCTCCCGCCACGAGTGGTCGGTCAGCGCGGGCGTGCTGGCCACCGCAGTCCGGCGTCGGTGGCCGGCGAGCCGGGGTGCCATGGTCATCTCCCTCAGACCGAGTGCGTCTGCAGCCACAGCTCCAGCAGGCCCAGCTGCCAGAGCTTATTCCCGCGCAACGGGGTCAGCTCGCCGTTCGGGTCGGCGAGCAGCTCCCGCACGTACTCGGGACGGAACAGCCCGCGGTCCCGGGCCGCATCGCTGGAGAGGGCGTCCCGCACCAGGTCCAGCACCTTGCCCTGCAGGTGGGTGATCGCGGGCACGGGGAAGTAGCCCTTGGGCCGGTCGATGACCTCCGGCGGGATGATGCGCCGTCCGATGGCCTTGAGGATGCCCTTGCCGCCGTCGGCCAGCTTCAGCTCCGGCGGGCAGAGGGCCGCGAGCTCCACGAGGTCGTGGTCGAGGAACGGCACCCGGGCCTCCAGGCCCCAGGCCATGGACATGTTGTCCACCCGCTTCACCGGGTCGTCGACGAGCATGACCTCGCTGTCCAGCCGCAGCGCGGCGTCGACGGCCGTCTCGGCCCCGGGCGCGGACATGTGCTCGCGCACGAAGGCCAGGCTCGGGTCCTGGTCGAGCGCGTACCGGCCGGAGACCACGTGCCGCATCTGCGCATGGTCGCGGTCGAAGAAGGCCTTCGCGTAGGTGCGCACCGCCTCGTCGCGGTCCACGCCGGCCAGCGGCGGGTACCAGTGGTAACCGGCGAAGACCTCGTCGGCACCCTGGCCCGACTGCACCACCCGGATCGACTGGCTGACCCGTTCCGAGAGGAGGTCGAAGGCGACGACGTCGTGGCTGACCATCGGCTCGGCCATGGCACCGATGGCGTGCCCGAGCGAGCCGGCCAGTTCGTCGGAGCCGACGCGGATGCGGTGGTGGTCGGTGGCGAAGCGCTCGGCGATGACGTCGGAGTACTGGAACTCGTCGCCCTCGCGGCCACCGACGGACTCGAAGCCGATGGAGTAGGTGGCCAGCCCGGTCTGGCCCTCCTGGGCCAGCAGGCCGACGATCAGGCTCGAGTCCAGCCCGCCGGAGAGCAGCACGCCGACCGGGATGTCCGCGACCAGGCGGCGCCGGACGGCGACCCGCAGCGCCTCCTCGATCGCGTCCTCCCAGTCGCGAGCGGACCAGTTCGCGTGCTCGGGACGGCGCTCGTAGGTGGCCTCCCAGTAGCGGTGCTCGCGGCTGGTGCCGTCGGGCTCGATGACCCGGACGGTGGCCGGCGGCAGCTTGCGCACGCCGTTGAGGATCGTCCGGGGCGCGGGGACCACGGCGTGCCAGGTCAGGTAGTGGTGCAGGGCGACCGGGTCGACGGAGGTGTCGACCTCACCGGCGCGCAGCAGGGCCGGGAGGGTCGAGGCGAACCGCAGCCGCTTGCCCGGCGTCTCGGAGAGGTACAGGGGCTTGATGCCCAGCCGGTCGCGCGCCATGACCACCCGGCCGGTGTCCCGCTCGGCGATGACGAAGGCGAACATGCCGTGCAGGTGCGAGACGACGTCGGTGCCCCAGTGGTGGTAGCCCTTGAGGATCACCTCGGTGTCGCTGTGCGAGAAGAACCGGTAGCCGTGGCCCTCGAGCTCGGCCCGCAGCTCCTGGTAGTCGTAGATGCAGCCGTTGAAGACCGCGGTCAGGCCCAGCTCGTTGTCGACCATCGGCTGGGACCCGCAGGTGGTGAGGTCGATGACCGAGAGCCGGCGGTGCCCGAAGGTGATCCGCCCGTTGCTCCAGAAGCCCTGGCCGTCCGGACCGCGGGGGACCAGGGACTCGACCATGCGGGTGACCGCTGTCGTGTCGGCCATCGAACCGTCGAACGTGATCTCGCCACTGAGGCCGCACATGCAAGATGATCTAACCCCTCTCGGCGGAAATCCGCTCGTCGAGACTCCCCCGGGCGGGGCGGTCGTGGCGCACCTCACGCGCGGTTCCACGTGGAACGACGAAGCAGGAGCCGCCGTCCCGACCGCCGCATCCTGGCTCACCTGACGGGGTCCTGGCTCACCGTCCACCGTGAGCCAGGACCCCGGACGATCAGGTCACCTGATCAACAGCGGGGCGGCGATCCCGGCGACGGTGGGCTCAACTCCACGGGACCGCGACCCGCCGCCCACCGAGGTCGTGGACGTCCACCTCGACGTCGAACACCTTCCGCAGCAGCTCCGGGGTCATCAGCTCGGCGGTGGGCCCGGCGGCGACGAGGTGGCCGTCGCGCATCGCGACGATGCGATCGGAGTAGGCCGAGGCGACGTTCACGTCGTGCACCACGAGGACGACGGTGCGGCCCAGCTCGTCGGCCATGCCCCGGAGCATCCGCATCATCTGGACGGCGTGCCGCATGTCCAGGTTGTTCAGCGGCTCGTCGAGCAGCACGTAGTCGGTGCCCTGGCACATCACCATCGCGACGTACGCGCGCTGGCGCTGCCCACCGGAGAGCTGGTCCAGGTGCCGATCGGCCAACGGGCCGAGCTCGAACCAGTCCAGCGCCTCGTCGATGCGCGCGCGGTCCTCGGCGGTCAGCCGCCCACCCGAGTGCGGGAAGCGGCCGAAGGCGACGAGCTCGCGGACGGTCAGCCGCACGGTCATCGAGTTCTCCTGGCGCAGCACCGCCAGCCGGCGGGCCAGCACCGGGCCCGGCGTCCGGGCGACGTCCATGCCGTCGACGAGCACCCGGCCGCTGTCGGGGGGCAGCAGCCGCGCCGCGACCGACAGCAGCGTCGACTTGCCCGCGCCGTTGGCGCCGATCAGCGAGGTGATGCCGCCGGCGGGGACGGTCAGCGAGACGTCGTCGACCACACGGGTGCCGCCGTAGGACTTGCAGACGCTCTCGATCTCGATCACTGGCCGTGCTCCCTCACTGACGGGGCTCCCGGACGAGGAGGGCGATGAAGACGATCCCGCCCACGAAGTTGATGACGATGCTCAGCGCCGAGTTGAAACCGAACACCCGCTCGAGCACCAGCTGGCCGCCCACCAGGGCGAGCACCGCGAGCAGCGCCGCCCCGGGCAGCACCCAGGCGTGCCGGTGGGTGCCCAGCAGCTGGCGGGCGAGGTTCGCCACGAGCAGCCCCAGGAACGTCACCGGGCCGACGAGCGCCGTGGCGACGCCCACGAGCACCGCCACCGCCAGCAGCGCCCGGTTGACCACCCGCCGGTGCTCGACGCCCAGGCCGATCGCGGTGTCACGGCCGAGCGCGACGACGTCCAGCCGGGGGAGCAGCCGCCACACCGCGACCGTGACCAGCCCGACGACCACGGCCGACAGCGTCAGCAGCCGCACGTCGACGGAGTTGAAGCTGGCGAACATCAGGTCCTGCAGCGTGAGGAACTCGTTGGGGTCGATGAGCCGGGAGACCAGCAGCGTGAGGCTGAGGAAGAGGCCGCCGAGCACCACGCCGAGCAGCACCAGGACGTACACGTCGCGCGCGGTGCGCCCGAACAGGAGGCGGTAGAGGCCCGCGCCGAAGGCGACCAGCACGACGACCTCGACCAGGAACCGCAGCCGCGGGTCGGTCGAGGTGACCGTCGAGGCGCCGAGCAGGAAGACGCCGAGGGTCTGGATCAGCACGAAGAGCCGGTCGAACCCCATGATCTCGGGGGTGAGGATCCGGTTGTTCGCGACCGTCTGGAACAGCACGGTCGACACCGCGATCGCCACCCCGACCACGACCATCGCCGCGACCCGCCGGCCGCGCATCTGCAGCGCGAAGCTCCAGGACCCGCTCACCCCGACGGTCAGGAAGGCGGCGACGGCGACGACGGCGAGCACCGCCAGCACGACCAGCGTGCGACGCCGGCGGGTCGCCTGCTGCGCCGCGGTCGGTGACCCGGTGCGGTCCAGGACGCTCACGAGACCCCCCGGCTGCGCGCCCGCAGCAGCAGCGCGATGAACAGCACCCCGCCGATGACCCCGCCGACCATGCCGACGGGGACCTCGTAGGGGTAGCGGATGATCCGGCCGAGGACGTCGCAGACCAGCACGAAGGCCGCTCCCGTCAGGGCCGTCACCGGCAGCACGCGGCGCAGGTTGTCCCCCATCGCCAGCGTGACGATGTTGGGGACGACGAGGCCCAGGAACGGGATGTTGCCCACGGTCACCACCACGATGGCGGTCACCACCGAGGCGATGGCCAGCCCGGTCGTGACCACCTTCGTGTACGAGACGCCCAGGTTGATCGCGAAGCTCTCGCCCATGCCGGCCGCGGAGAACCGGTCGGCGAAGAGGTAGGCCACCACGGTCGCGGCCAGCACCAGGTACAGCAGCTCGTAGCGGCCCGACAGCACGCCGGAGAAGTCGCCGTTCATCCAGGCGTCGATGGACTGCAGCAGGTCGAACCGGTACGCGAGGAAGGCCGCGGCGGCGCTGACCACGCCACCGAGCAGGATGCCGACGAGCGGCACCACGAGGATGTCGGTGAGCACCATGCGGCGCAGCAGCCAGACGAAGAAGAAGGTGCCGGCCAGCGAGAACACCGTCGCGATCGTCATCTTGCCGAGCAGCGAGGCGCCGCCGAACCACAGCGTGGCGACGACCAGCCCCAGCCCCACCCACTCGGTGGTGCCGGCGGTCTGCGGCGAGACGAACCGGTTGCGGGTCAGCGACATCATCACCAGGCCCGCCACCGCCGTCGCCGAGCCGGCCAGCAGGATCGCCAGCAGCCGGGGCACCCGGCTGGTGAGGAACACCCGCGCCTGCGCCTCGTCGGGGTCGAGGAGGTCCAGCGGCGTGAGGTCACTGACCCCGATGAACAGCGAGCCGAACGAGGCGGCGGCCAGCAGCAGGAGCGCCACCGCGATGTGCCACCGTTGCACGCCGCGCGGAGAGAGCGTGCCGGTCATGCTCGTCGTGTCACTCGACGCTGGTCGCGATCTCCTCGACCATCGCCTCCACCGACGGCAGCCCGTTCGGCGTGAGGTACCAGTCGGTCGAGTCGAGGTAGTAGACGGCGTCGTCCTGCCACGCCGTCGTGCTGCGGACCAGGTCGTTGTCCAGCACCTGCTCGGCCGCCTCGCCGGCCTCGCCGATGGCGGCGTCCCGGTCGATGACGTAGAGGATGTCCGGGTTGGTCTCGGCGATGAACTCGAAGGAGATCGCGTCACCGTGGGTGGCGTCGCTGACGTTCTCGTCGGCCGGGGCCACGCCCAGGACGTCGTGGATCAGCCCCCCGAACCGCGAGCCGGGGCCGTAGGCGCTGACCTCGCCGGCGGTGGTGAGGACGATCAGGCCCGTGCCCGCGCCCTCGGCCGCCTCGGCGACCTCGGCCGTCCGCGCGTCGAGCGCCTCGAGGCGCTCGGCCACCGCGTCCTCCTCGCCGAAGACCTCGGCGAGGGCGGTGGTGCGCTCGGTGAAGGACTCCAGGAAGTTCGTGTTGTCCACGCTGAGATCGATGGTCGGCGCGATCTGCTCGAGCTCGGGGTACACCGCGGCCGACCGGCCACCGACGATGATCAGGTCGGGCCCGAGGGCGTTGACGGCCTCGTAGTCGGGCTCGAACAGCGAGCCGACCTTCGCGTACTCGTCGCCCCCGTACTGGCTCAGGGACTCGGGGTAGGCGGCCTCCGGCACGCCGTCGACCTCGACGCCGAGGCTGTCCAGCGTGGCCAGGCTGCCCAGGTCGAACACCACGACCGTCTCGGGGTCGACCGGCACGGTGGTCTCGCCCTGCGCGTGGGTGACCGTGACCTCGGCGGAGCCCCCGGTCGACGCGGTCTCGGCCTCGGTGTCGTCGCCGCCGCAGGCCGACAGCGCCAGGACGGCGGAGAGGGGCAGGGCGAGGGCGGCGAGCGGCCGGGCGCTGGTACGCATGGGTCTCCGATCACGACAAAGGTCAGGCACGCCTTAGTTAGGCGGGCCTAAGGTGTCATACCGGTCCCGGATGGTCACCAGCGGGGGGGCACACGGGCCCCCGATCCCGGGGGACGGACGGCCCGGCGGGAGGATGAACCCCGTGCCGGCACCCGATCTCTCCCGCGGAGGGCTGCGGTGACGCCCGTCCTCGTCGTCGCCGCCACCGTCGTCGCCGTGGTCGTGGTCGTGCTGGGACTCGCTTCCAGCGCCGCCGGCCGGCGGATCGGCGTCCTGCACCTGGCCGGGGCGGGCCTGTTGGAGGCGCTGCTCGTGGTGCAGGCCGTGCTCGCGTTCGCACGGATGGAGAACGGCACGCCCGCCGACACCCCGACGTTCCTGGGCTACCTGTTCGGCGTGCTGCTCATCCCCGTCGCCGGCGTGCTGTGGGCACAGGCGGAGCGCACCCGCTGGGCGGGCACCGTCCTGGCGGTCGCGGCGGCCGCCGTCGCCGTCATGCTCTGGCGCCTGCTGCAGCTGTGGGAGGCCACCGGTGCGTGAGCGCGGGCTCGGCCGCCCCGCGGAGCCGGCCGCGACGGGGACCACCGCCGGACCGGCGCGCGTGCTGGTGCTGGTCTACGGGATCTTCGCCCTCGCGGCCGGGGCCCGCGCGGGGGTGCAGCTGGCCACCCGGTTCGACGAGGCTCCCCTGGCATACCTGCTGTCGGCGTTCGCGGCGGCGGTCTACGCGGTGGCCACCGTGGGCCTCGCCCGCGGGGGGCGCGGCGGCCGACGAACCGCGCTGGCCGCCATCGTCGTCGAGCTGGTCGGCGTCCTTGTCGTGGGCACCCTGTCGGTGGCCGACCCAGCGGCCTTCCCCGACGAGACGGTGTGGTCCGGCTACGGCCGGGGCTACGGCTACGTGCCGCTCGTGCTGCCCGTCCTCGGGCTGGCGCTGCTGGCGCGGCGCCGACGGCCGGCCCGGTGACCGGCGGGCCGGCTCGGAGGTCACCGCCGAGCCGGCCCGGGGAACCGCGGTCAGTCCCCGCCGCTGCGCAGCAGGCCGTAGGCGCCACGGTGGAAGAGCAGCGGACGGCGGTCGGGCGCCGCACCCAGGTCGAGCACCCGAGCGACGGCGATCGTGTGGTCGCCGCCGTCGTACTCGGCCCACAGCTCCCCGTCGATCCAGGCCACGACGTCGTCGAGCACCGGCGAGCCCTGCGGGCTGGGCGTCCACGGGACCCCGGCGAACTTGTCGGCGCTGGACCGGGCGAAGTTCTGCGAGACGGCGTCCTGCCCCTCGGCCAGCACGTTCACGCAGAACCGGCCGATCTCCCGCAGCCGGGCCCAGGTGCGCGAGGTGCGGGCCGGGGCGAGGGCAACGAGCGGCGGGTCCAGTGACAGCGAGCTGAACGACTGGCAGGTGAAGCCGATCGGCCCGTCGGGGGTGTCCGCGGTGACCACGGTGACCCCGGAGGCGAAGTGCCCGAGCACGTCCCGCATCACCCGGGGATCGACGATCCGCGGCGGCTCGGAGACCGCGTCGGCCGGCATCAGCGGGCTCCGCCGGAGCGCGGGACCGACCGGCCGCCGGCGCGGTACAGCGAGCTCGGCAGCTCGTGGCCCACGGCCTGCTCGGTGACCCGGGCAGCGTCCAGCAGCGCGTCGAGGTCCAGGCCGGTGCGCACCCCGGACTCCTCCAGCATGTAGACCAGCTCCTCGGTCGCGATGTTGCCGCTGGCGCCCGGGGCGAACGGGCAGCCGCCCAGCCCGCCGACCGACGCGTCCAGCTGGGTGACCCCGGCCTGCACGGCGGCCAGCGCGTTGGCCTGGCCGGTACCCCGGGTGTCGTGGAAGTGCACGCCGACGGGGACGCCCGGGCAGGCCCGGCGGACCGCGTCGAGGAGGGTGACCACCCGCAGCGGCGTCGTCGTCCCGATGGTGTCACCGAGGCAGAGCTGGTCGGCGCCGGCGGTGACGGCGGCGCGGGCGACGTCGACGGTGCGGGCCACCGGGGTGCGGCCGTCGAACGGGCAGTCCCAGGCGGTGGCGATGATGACCTCGAGCGAGCCACCGGCGCCATGGGCCAGCGCGGCGATCTCGCCCACCGCGGCGACGGCCTCGGCGGTGCCGCGCCCGGCGTTGGCGCGGCTGTGGCCGTCGGAGGCCGAGACGACGTACTCGAGGTCGGCGACGCCGGCGTCCACCGCCCGGACGGCACCGCGCGGGTTGGCGACCAGGGCCGACCAGTGCACCCCCGGCCACCTCGCCAGCTCGGCGGCGACCTGATCGGCGTCGGCGAGCGCGGGCACGGCCTTCGGGGACACGAACGACGTCGCCTCGATCCGGCGGACGCCGGTGGCGACCAGCGCCTCCAGCATCGCCAGCTTGCCGGCCAGCGGCACGGGTGCCTCCAGCTGCAGCCCGTCGCGCATACCCACCTCGCGGACGTCGACCGAGCTGGGCAGCACCAGGTCGAACTCGTTCATCTGCGTCTCCTCGGCACCGGCAACGTTGCTCCCCCCGCATCCTCCCCCTCCGCCCTGTCGTTCCCCCGATCAGGCGTCTCGGAACGGCGACAGGCGGCCCGGCCAGCGAACCGTCGTCCCCGTCGCGCAAGATGGAGGTGGCACTGGAGGTGTGCAGTGGGCGAGGTGGCGGACGCGCTGCCCCCGGCGGATCGGCGGAGTGTCTTCGCCAACGCGCCGATGGGGATCGCCTTGACGACCCCTGGCGGCCTCCTCGTCGACGTCAACCCCGCACTCGCGGAGATGGTCGGCCGCTCCGCCGAGGAGCTGCACGGGCGCTCGGTGATGGACCTGGTCCACCCCGACGCCGTCGCGGCTGCCCAGGAGGCGCACGGCGTCCTCACCGCCGAGCCCGGCCGACCGATGCGGCACGAGACCCGGCTCACCCGGGCCGACGGCTCGCACATCCCGGTGCAGATCACCGCGTCCTGGGTGCCCGAGACGCCCGACGGGCAGGCGGCGCACCTGGTGCTGATCGTGGAAGACATCACCGAGCGCAAGGCGCTCGAGGCACAGCTGGTGCACCGCTCTCTGCACGACCCCCTCACCGGCCTGCCCAACCGGCTGCTCTTCCAGGACCGGCTGCGGCACGCGCTCGACCGGGGCCGTCGCGAGAAGACCCCCACCTGCGTGCTGATCATCGACCTCGACGGCTTCAAGGCGATCAACGACGAGCTCGGCCACCCGATGGGTGACCTGGTCCTCGTCTCCTTCGCCGACCGGCTCCGCTCGGTCCTGCGGGCCAGCGACACCGCGGCCCGCCTGGGCGGGGACGAGTTCAGCATCGTCTGCGAGAACACCGAGCGCCGCGACGCCGAGGCCCTGGCCGACCGGCTGCGCACCACGGTCACCGAGCCGCTCGACCTCGACGGCACCCGGGTGCCCGTGGGGATCAGCATCGGCATCGGCACGGCCAGGGGCGGCGAGGAGCCGGAAGAGGTCTACGAGCGGGTCGTGCGGGCCGCCGACGACGACATGTACGCCGACAAGGCGCGCCGCCGCCGGGCCGGCCGCCGCCGCTGACCTGCGTCCGGCCGCCGGACGTGCAGGACGGCGGGGCCCTTGCCGGGCCCCGCCGTCCGCGTCGGGGGGTGCTGGATCAGTCGGAGGTGCAGGCGGCGCCGTTGAGGGTGAACAGCCAGGGCTCGCTGACCGGCGAACCGTTCAGGTGCCCGATGAACCCGAGGCTGATCTGCTTCCCAGGCCTGATCAGCCGGTTCCAGCGCAGATCCGCGACCTCGACGGCGGCACCCTGCTGGGTGGCCGTGCCGCCCAGCACGTTCCGGATCGTCTCCCGCTCGTGGAAGGCCCACTCCAGCTCCCAGCCCTCGATGGGCACCGAGCCGGTGTTCCTGATCCGGATGCGGGTGTTGAAGTCGTCGTGCCGCGTGCCGTGGGCGGTGTAGGAGACGTGGCACGTCGGGGCGGCGACCGGCGGATCGGCCAGTGCGATGAGCTCACGGGCCTGCTCCGGGAACCACTGCCCGGCAGCGGGGTCGGCGACCTGGTCGGCCGGGTGGGGAACCGCCGAGCCGCGGTAGCAGGCGCCGTCGGACTCACCGGGCACCTTGATCCACAGGTAGGCGTCGATCAGCGGGTTCCCGGTGTCGGTGGTCGGGGTCAGGCCCAGACCGCGGCCCGGCGGGTTGCACCAGTCCAGCGGACTGGGGAAGTCGGCCGGCGGGGTCCAGCTGCCCTGCCCGTTGCGGCTGGTGTCGATGACGAAGTGCGCCTGCTCGGCCGGGTTCCGGGTCATGCCCGTGTCGGCGTACGCCTGGTCGTAGGCGGCGTCGCTGAGGCCCCAGGTGGAGAGGTCGGCCGGGTCCGCCGGGTAGTACTGGCTGGCGCACCAGGCCGGCTCCCACCAGCTGCCCAGGGAGAGGTTGATGCAGTCGGAGACCCAGGTGCCGTACTTCTGGAGCCGCTCGGTGGCGACGTAGTTGGAGGCGTTCAGGAAGAAGCCGTCGGCGTCGGCCACCCCGGCCTTGATCAGCCGGTCGGTGATCTCGCCGACGCCCAGCCAGCCGCTGTGCGTGCCGTCGAGGTAGACCGCCGTCGCCGGCAGCGCGCCGAGCGCGTCGACGGCGTAGTTGAGCATCTCGAACCGCTCCGCCGCGGCCGTCTCGGCATCGACCTCCTCGGGCTGGCACCACTCCTGCGTGCCCTCCAGCGTGGTGTAGTGCGGGATGATGCCGAGGCCGTCGGGCTCGAGGATCACCGTGGCCTCCGCAGCCCCGATCCCGGCGGCGAAGCCGTCGATCCAGGACTTGTACTCCGCGACGCCCCTGGCGCCGCCGGCCGAGTACTGGGCGCAGTCCCGGAAGGGGACGTTGTAGGCCACGAGCACGGGCACCGCATCCGCGCTCTGCGCCGCGCCGACCACCTCGGCGACGGCCGCCGACACCTCCGCGGGGGTGCCCTTGGTGAACCAGTCGGCCGACGGGAAGCTGCCCAGCAACTGGGCGTCGGCCCGGGCCTGGCCGACGAGCCCCTGGGCGGCCTCCAGCGTCGTGCTCTCCGGATTGACGAAGATCTCGGTGCCGGGCTCCAGTACGTCCTCGGCGGCCGCTGTGCCCATGCCGGCGCCGACCAGCGAGAGAGTGGCGGCCGCCACCGTCGCCGCGGCGCGCCTCGTCCTCGAGGCAGCAGTCATCTCGTGTCCCCTCCGTGCGGTGGCCGGAACGTCCGATCCGGGCTCCCGGGACGCCGGCTGTGACGTGCACCACCGTGGGAGCGCTCTCACCGTGGGCCTCCGGAGCCCCGGTGTCAAGACTCCGGATCGGCGGCCGCGGGCACGCCGCGCGGGACACGCCGGAGGCCAGCGCGTGGCGAGTCGCCGAGCGGCCGGCCTCCCGGCGGGGAGGTCGGCTCACCCGGCCGTCCGCCGCGGGGCGGACCAGCCGCTGGGGATCAGCTGCGGGGAGGCTCAGCCCAGGGCGCGGCCCACCGCGACGGCGCGGGTGTCGGGCGCCGCCACCCGGGCGGCGTCGGCCTCCTGGTCGCCCAGCTCGGTCTGCGAACGGCGCTCCGCCTCCACCCGCGCGGTGTAGCTGGCCACCTCGTTGGCGATCCGCTGCTCGTCCCAGCCCAGCACGTCGGCGACCGCACGGGCGACCGGTTCGGCGCACACCACACCGCGGTGGGCGGTCTCGATGGAGATGCGCGTCCGGCGGGCCAGCAGGTCGTCCAGGTGCAGCGCCGCCTCGTGCCCGGCGGCCCACACCATCTCGACCATGAGGTACTCCTCGGCTCCGGGCACCGGGTCCAGCAGCTCGGGTCGGCCGTCGGCCAGCGCGAGCACGTCCGGGGTCAGCGACCCGAACCGCTTCAGCAGGTGTTCGGCGCGGAACCGGGGGATGTCCCACCGCCGGGAGAGGCCGTCGAGGGAGTTGAGCATCGCGGCGTAGCCCTCGGCACCCACCAGCGGGATGTTCTCCGTGACGCTCGGGGGCACCGTCCGGCTCACGTCCACCGCCACGGCGTCCACCGCGTCCGCGGCCATCGGGCGGTACGTCGTGTACTTGCCGCCGGCCACCGCGATCACGCCGGGCATGGGGCGGGCGACGGCGTGCTCGCGGGAGAGCTGGCTGGTCGACTCGCTCTCGCCCGAGAGCAACGGGCGCAGGCCGGCGTAGACGCCGGTGATGTCGTCGTGGGTGATCGGCACCGACAGAACCTCGTTGACCCGCTCGAGGATGTAGTCGATGTCGGCCTTGCTGGCCGCCGGGTGCGCCTTGTCCAGCGCCCAGTCGGTGTCGGTCGTCCCGATGATCCAGTGGCTGCCCCAGGGGATCACGAACAGCACCGACTTCTCCGTGCGCAGGATCAGCCCGGTCTCCCCGTTGATCCGGTCGCGGGGGACGACCACGTGCACGCCCTTGCTGGCCCGCACGTGGAACCGCCCGCGCCCGCCGACCAGCGTCTGGATGTCGTCGGTCCACACACCGGTGGCGTTGACCACCACCTCGCTCCTGACGTCGACCTCCCGGCCGGTCTCCACGTCCCGCACCCGGGCCCCCACGACCCGGCCGCCGGCGTGGGCGAAGGAGACCACCTCGGCGGAGTTCAGCACGGTGGCCCCGTACGCCGCCGCGGTGCGGGCCACGGTGAGCGTGTGCCGGGCGTCGTCGGCCTGGGCGTCGAAGTAGCGGATGGCGCCGACGAGGTAGTCCGGCTTGAGCGCCGGGAACAGCCGCCGGGCGCCGGTGCGGGTGAGGTGCTTCTGCGCCGGCATCGGGTCGGCGAGCGCGCCGAGCCGGGCCAGCCCGTCGTAGAGGGTCAGCCCCGCCGCGACGTAGGGCCGCTCCCAGTGGTGGGTCAGCGGGTACAGGAAGGGCACCGGCCGGACCAGGTGCGGGGCGAGCCGGTTGACCGACAGGTCACGCTCGTGCAGCGCCTCCCGGACCAGGCCGAAGTCGAGCTGTTCCAGGTAGCGCAGACCCCCGTGGAACAGCTTCGAGGAGCGGGAGGAGGTGCCGCTGGCGAAGTCGCGGGCCTCGACCAGGGCCGTGCGCAGACCGCGGGTGGCGGCGTCCAGCGCCACCCCGGCCCCGGTCACCCCGCCGCCGACGACGAGGACCTCGAAGCCCTCCTCCGCGAGCTCGGCCCAGGCCTGGGCGCGCTGCTCCGGCCCGAGCGGGCGTACTGCCGTCATCTGCACTCCCCGGGGGATGCCCGCCCACCGGACGGGAACGCGCTGGGAGGTGCCCGGGCACCGGTGCACCTCCGTGTCACTGCTCTCCGCCGCGGGCAGGCGTCCTCCGCCACCCCCGGCTACCGGCCACGGTAGGTCGACCCCGGACGCCCGTCGACGTGCGGCGTCCTACATCGTCGCACCGGAAGAGGGAACGACAGCGTCCCGGATGCCCTACCGTCGGGCGCCATGCCGGGCACCGTGCAGTCCATCGAGCGGGCCGCGGCGATCCTGCAGGTGATCGCCGGGGCGCGGAACGCACTCGGGGTCACCGAGATCGCCGAGACCGTCGGGCTGGCCAAGACCACCACCCACGGCCTGCTGCGCACGTTGCTGCACGTGGGGTTCGTGGCGCAGGACCGGGCGACCGGCCGGTACAGCATCGGCCCGGGCCTGCTGCGGCTGGGGAGTTCCCTGGACGTCAACGAGCTCCGCGCGCGCGCATCGAACTGGGCCGACGCACTCGCCGCCCGCAGCGGGCACACGGTGCGGCTGGCCACGCTCGCCGGCGAGGACGAGGTGGTCGTCGTCCACCACGTCTTCCGGCCCGACGACTCGGCCCAGGTGCTCGAGGTGGGGGTCGCGCTGCCCGCGCGGACGACGGGACTGGGCAAGGTCCTCCTGGCGCACGCGCTCGAGCCCCGGCCGGCGCGGACCGCCACCGGGAACCGCGCCGCCGGGCTGGCCGAGGTGCGGACCCGCGGCTGGGCGGCCGACCGGGGGGAGCACGAGCCCGGCCGCGGGTGCATCGCCGCCCCCGTCCGGGGGCCCGGCGGGCCGGTCGTGGCCGCGCTGGGCGTGAACGGCCCCGTGACCTCGTTGTTCGACGGCCGTGGCGCGCCCCGGAGCCTGCTCCTCGGCATGGTCACCGATGCGGCCACCGCCGTCTCCCGGGAGCTGGGGTACGGCGGTGCCTGACCGGTACGTCCTCGCCGTGGACCAGGGGACGACGTCGACCCGCTCCCTGGTCTTCGACCGCGGTGGGCGCATGGTCGCCGTCCGGCAGCGGGAGCACCGGCAGTACTTCCCCCGCCCGGGATGGGTCGAGCACGACCCGATGGAGATCTGGGCGAACACCCGGTGGACCGCTGACCAGGTGCTGGCCGACGTCGGTGGTGCGGGCACCGTGGTCGCCCTCGGCATCGCCAACCAGCGGGAGACCACCGTCGTCTGGGACCGGGCCACCGGCCGGCCCGTGCTGCGGGCCCTGGTCTGGCAGGACACCCGGACGGCGGACCTGGTCGCCGAGCTCGGCGCGCGCCCGGAGGCACCGCTGGTGCCCGAGCGCAGCGGCATGGCGATCGCCGGCTACTTCTCCGGGCCGCGGCTGCGCTGGATCCTCGAGCACGTGCCCCGCGCCCGGGAACGGGCGGAGCGCGGGGAGCTGCTGTTCGGGACGATGGAGACCTGGCTCATCTGGAACCTCACCGGCGGGCCGGACGGTGGCCTGCACGTCACCGACGTGACCAATGCCAGCCGCACCCTGCTGATGGACGTCCGCGCCTGCCGCTGGGACCCGGACCTGCTGGACTTCTTCGGCATCCCCGCCCCGATGCTCCCGGAGATCCGGCCCTCGGTCGGCGTGCTCGGCCCGGCGACCGCGCTCGCGCAGCCGTTGCCCATCGCCGGGGCGCTCGGCGACCAGCAGGCGGCGCTGTTCGGGCAGGCGTGCTTCGCGCCGGGGGAGGCCAAGTGCACCTACGGCACCGGGAGCTTCCTGCTGCAGAACACCGGCACGGAACTGGTGCGCACGCGCTCGGGCTCGATCAGCACGGTGGCGTACCAGCTGGCCGGGGAGCCGCCCCGGTACGCGCTGGAGGGATCGGTGGCCGTCGCCGGCGCGCTGGTGCAGTGGCTGCGCGACGGGCTCGGGCTGATCGGCACCGCGCCGGAGGTCGAGACGCTGGCCCGCACGGTGGAGGACAACGGCGGCTGCTACGTCGTCCCCGCGTTCTCCGGCCTGCTGGCCCCGCACTGGCGGGGCGAGGCCCGCGGGCTGGTGGCCGGGCTGACCTCCTACGTCACCAAGGGGCACCTGGCCCGGGCGGTGCTGGAGGCCACCGGCTGGCAGACCCGGGACGTGATCCAGGCGATGGCGGCCGACTCGGGGCTGTCGCTGCCGGCGCTGCGGGTGGACGGCGGGATGACCACCAACAACCTGCTGATGCAGTTCATCGCCGACGTGCTGGACACCCCGGTGGTGCGCCCGATGGTCGGGGAGACCGTGTCGCTCGGTGCCGCGTACGCCGCGGGTCTGGCGGTCGGGGTCTGGTCCGACGTCGCCGCGCTGCGCCGCAACTGGCACCGCGCGGCGCAGTGGACGCCGTCGCCCGGGCGGGCGCAGGCGCTGACCGCGGAGTACCCGCGCTGGGAGCGCGCGGTGCAGCTCAGCATCGCGTGGGGCGCGCCGTGATCGTCACCGTCCGATGATGTCGAACCGCGACTGTTGTCCAGGTCACAGGAGCCCTCCTACGGTCCGCAGAACGGGCTCGGCGGTGGTGACCACCGCCGCGTCCCCGACATCCACGGTCCGCTGTACGGCGGGCCCGCCTCGAGGAGCGCCTACACGTGGACACCCTCGGTCTCTGGACCGTCTTCGGGAGTGAAGTACTCGGCACCGGCATCCTGTTGCTGCTCGGCGTCGGGGTGGTCGCCAACGTCGCCCTGCCCAAGACGTTCGGCAACGGCGGCGGCTGGATCGTCATCATCTTCGGCTGGGGGCTCGCCGTCTTCGCCGGCGTCTTCGCCGGAGCGAGCTCCGGTGCCCACATCAACCCGGCCGTCACCGTCGGCCTGCTGGTCAGCGGGACCGACACGTACGCCATCGGCGTCCCCGTCACCGTCGCCACCACGTTCACCTACTTCGCCGGGCAGCTGGTCGGGGCCTTCCTCGGCGCGGTCGTGGCCTACCTGGCGTACTACGGGCACTACAACGACCCCGAGGCCGCCGGCACCCAGCTGGGCACCTTCGCGACCGGGCCGGCCACCGGCACGGTCAAGGACAACGTGATCAGCGAGATGGTGGGCACGTTCGTGCTGGTCTACATCATCCTGCGGTTCGGGGACACGCCCACCCAGCTCGGCCCGCTGGCCGTCGCCCTGCTGGTCGTCGGCATCGGCGCCTCCCTCGGCGGCCCCACCGGCTACGCCATCAACCCCGCCCGCGACCTCGGGCCCCGCATCGCCCACGCCGTCCTGCCGATCCGGGGCAAGGGGGACAGCAACTGGGGGTACGCCTGGGTCCCGATCGTCGGCCCGCTCCTCGGTGCCGTCCTCGCCGGCGGCCTGTCGCACGTCCCGCTCTGACCACTTCCGATCGAGAGGAACTCCCCATGCCGCAGTACGTCGTAGCCATCGACCAGGGCACCACCAGCACCCGCTGCATGATCTTCGACCACGACGGCGCGGTGGTGTCGGTCGGGCAGAAGGAGCACCAGCAGATCTTCCCGCGGGCCGGGTGGGTCGAGCACGACGCGCTGGAGATCTGGCGGAACACCCGCGAGGTGGTCGGGCAGGCGATAGCGCGCAGCGACGCGGGCGCCTCCGACATCGTCGCCATCGGGATCACCAACCAGCGCGAGACCGCCGTCGTCTGGGACCGGGCGACCGGGCAGCCGGTCTACAACGCCATCGTCTGGCAGGACACCCGCACGACGAAGATCATCGACGAGCTCGGCGCGCTCGGCGGCGGCGCCGACCGGTACAAGGACAAGGTCGGGCTGCCGCTGGCCACCTACTTCGCCGGCCCGAAGGTGCGCTGGATCCTCGACAACGTCGACGGCGCCCGGGAGCGGGCCGAGCGCGGCGAGCTGCTGATGGGCACCATCGACTCCTGGCTGATCTGGAACATGACCGGCGGGGCCGACGGCGGCCAGCACCTCACGGACGTCTCCAACGCCTCGCGCACGATGCTCATGGACTACCGGACGCTCGCCTGGGACGAGTCCATCGCCGAGGAGATGGGCATCCCGACGTCCATGCTCCCGGAGATCCGCTCCAACTCCGAGGAGTACGGCAGGGGCCGCAAGGCCGGCTTCCTGGGCGGCGTGCCGATCGCCGGCTCGCTCGGCGACCAGCAGGCGGCGACCTTCGGCCAGGTCTGCTTCGAGCGCGGGATGGCCAAGAACACCTACGGCACCGGCAACTTCATGCTGCTCAACACCGGGGAGGAGGCCGTCCCCTCGGAGAACGGCCTGCTCACCACGCTGTGCTACCAGCTCGGCGACGCCAAGCCGGTGTACGCCCTGGAGGGGTCGATCGCCGTGACCGGCTCGCTGGTGCAGTGGGTCCGGGACAACCTGGGCATGATCAAGAGCGCCCCGGAGATCGAGGACCTGGCCCGCTCGGTCGACGACAACGGCGGGGCGTACTTCGTCCCGGCGTTCTCCGGGCTGTTCGCGCCGCACTGGCGCGCCGACGCCCGCGGCGCCGTCGTCGGGCTCACCCGGTACGTCAACAAGGGGCACCTGGCCCGGGCCGTGCTGGAGGCGACCGCCTACCAGACCCGCGAGGTGCTGGACGCGATGAACGCCGACTCCGGCGTCGACCTGACCGAGCTGCGGGTCGACGGCGGCATGGTCGGCAACGAGCTGCTCATGCAGTTCCAGGCCGACCTGCTCGACGTCCCGGTGATCCGGCCGAAGATCGCCGAGACCACCGCGCTGGGCGCCGCCTACGCCGCCGGCCTGGCCGTCGGCTTCTGGTCCGACCTCGACGAGCTGACCGCCAAGTGGGCCGAGGACAAGCGCTGGGAGCCGCAGATGCCTGCCGAGGAGCGGGAGCGCAACTACCGCAACTGGCAGAAGGCGGTGACCAAGTCGCTGGACTGGGTCGACGAGGACGTCAGCTGAAGAAGGACCCCGTCCTCCTCACCCCTCGCAGGCTCGGGGCGAGCCTCCGGACGGGGCCGAGGGGGACGGGCCTCTCAGTAGGTTGTGCGCCTGACTAGTCGGCCGTACTGTCTAGCACGTGACGGAGGACCGCTGGCCCGGGGAGTGGATGCGCGGCGTGCTCTCGCTGTGCGTGCTCCGCGTGGTGGCCGACGGCCCGACGTACGGCTACGCGATCGCCGCCCGGCTGGCCGAGGCCGGCCTCGGTTCGGTGAAGGGCGGCACGCTGTACCCGATCCTGACCCGGCTGGAGACCGAGGGGCTGGTCTCCTCGTCCTGGGAGGCCGGCGACGGCGGGCCGGGCCGCAAGTTCTTCACCCTGACCACCGCCGGCGAGCAGGCGCTGCGCGAGCGCGCCGACCAGTGGCGCACGTTCACCGAGCGGGCCGCCGGCCTGCTCTCGTCCCCGTCCGTCCCCGCCTGAGGAGCTCACCATGGGGAAGGTCCTGAACAGCAGCGAGCAGGCCTGGCACGACGCCCTCCTGCTGCGCCTGCGGATGCGCGACGTCCCCGGTGCCCGGATCGGCGAGGTGCTCGCGGAGGTGCAGAGCCACGTCGCCGAGACCGGGGAGCACCCGCGGGAGGCGTTCGGCCCGGCCACGGAGTACGCCGACCGGGTCGCCGACGTGCTCGGGGCCGCCCCCAGCCGCGGCTGGCGGGACACGCTGCGGGGGCTGACCTGGCGGGACCTGGGAACGGCGGCGTCCATCGGGCTGGCCTGCTTCCTCCTCGCCGACTCCCTGTGGGCCCTCGGTGCCGGGGAGACCTCCGTGCTCGACCTGCCCGCGTGGGCCGTGTGCGTGGTCGCCGCGCTCGTGCTCGCCGCCTGCGTCGCCCGGATCGTCCGCACCGTCCGGCACGACGCCTCCGGGGACAAGGTCGTCGACCCGCGGACCGGTGCCGAGATGGTGCCGCTCCCGCGGTGGGCGGGCGTCGTCCTGTTCGGCCTCCCGTTCCTGATGCTCGCCGCCATGGCCGTGGGCGGGTTGCTCGCCCGCTGACCGCGGCGGAGGCGTCAGCTGCCGAGCGCGGTGGCCACGACGGCGCGCGCCTCCTCCTGCACCTGCGCGAGGTGCTCCGGCCCGCGGAAGGACTCGGCGTAGATCTTGTAGACGTCCTCGGTCCCCGAGGGGCGGGCGGCGAACCAAGCGTTCTCCGTGGTCACCTTCAGCCCGCCGATCGGGGCGTCGTTGCCGGGGGCGCGGGTGAGCTTCGCGGTGATCGGCTCCCCGGCCAGCTCGGTGGCGGCGACGTCCTCGGGGGAGAGCTTGCCCAGCGCCGCCTTCTCCGCGCGGGTCGCCGGCGCGTCGATCCGGGCGTAGGCGGACTCGCCGAAGTGGTCGGTGAGCTGCTTGTGCAGCTTCGAGGGGGACCGGCCCGTCACGGCCTGGATCTCGGCGGCCAGCAGCGCGAGCAGGATGCCGTCCTTGTCCGTCGTCCAGACACCGCCGTCCCGGCGCAGGAACGAGGCGCCGGCGGACTCCTCGCCACCGAAGCCGACCGACCCGTCCAGCAGCCCCGGCACGAACCACTTGAAGCCGACCGGGACCTCGACCAGCTTTCGGTCCAGGTCGGCGACGACCCGGTCGATCAGCGAGCTGGACACCAGCGTCTTGCCGACGGCGACGTCCTTGGCCCACCCGGGCCGGTGGCTGAGCAGGTAGGCGATCGCGACGGCGAGGAAGTGGTTGGGGTTCATCAGCCCGGCGTCGGGGGTGACGATGCCGTGCCGGTCGGCGTCGGCGTCGTTGCCGGTGGCGATCTGGAACTCGTTCCGGCGGTCGACCAGCGAGGCCATCGCCGCGGGGGAGGAGCAGTCCATCCGGATCTTGCCGTCCCAGTCCAGCGTCATGAACCGCCACGTCGGGTCGACCAGCGGGTTGACCACGGTGAGGTCGAGCCGGTGGCGCTCGGCGATGGCCGCCCAGTAGTCGACGCTGGCACCACCGAGGGGGTCGGCGCCGATGCGCACGCCCGCGTCGCGGATCGCGTCGAGGTCGATGACCTGCGGCAGGTCGTCGACGTAGGTGCCCAGGAAGTCGTAGGCCTGCGCCGTCCCGCGCGCCTGCTCCACCGGTACCCGGCGGACGCCGGAGAGCCCGGCCCGCAGCAGGTCGTTGGCCCGCCCGGCGATCCACCCCGTGGCGTCGGTGTCGGCGGGCCCGCCGGAGGGCGGGTTGTACTTGAAGCCGCCGTCGCGCGGCGGGTTGTGCGACGGGGTGACGACGATGCCGTCCGCGAGCCCCGTCCGCTTCCCCTGGTTGGCCCGCAGGATCGCGTGGCTGATCGACGGGGTGGGGGTGTAGCGCTCGCCGGCGTCGACCAGGACGGTGACGTCGTTGGCCACCAGGACCTCCAGCGCCGTCGCCCAGGCCGGCTCGGAGAGCGCGTGGGTGTCCCGGCCGAGGAAGAGCGGCCCGTCGTACCGCTGTTCGGCGCGGTACTCGCAGATGGCCTGCGTCGTGGCGAGGATGTGCGCCTCGTTGAACGCCGCGTCGAACGCCGAGCCGCGGTGGCCCGAGGTGCCGAACGCGACCTGCTGCGTCGGCTCGGCCGGGTCCGGCTCGACGGTGTAGTACGCGCTGACCAGCGAGGCGACGTCGATCAGGTCGGCGGGCTGGGCGGGCTGTCCGGCGCGGGCGTCGCTCATGTGGCTGATCTTGGCCTGCGCGACGGGTCCGCGCGAGATGTGCGCGCCGGCCCGGGCCGGTGCTCCGACCCGGGCCGGTGCGCGGTTCCTGCCCCGGTCAGCTCGACCGGCGCGGCTCGCCGCGGTAGGTGCCGAACTGCCAGACGTTGCCCTCGGGGTCGCGGATGGTGACGTCCCGGGAGCCGTAGTCAGTGGTGTAGGGGGCCCGCACGATCTCCGCCCCGGCGGCGACGGCCCGCGCGTGCACGGCGTCCGGGTCGTCCGTGACGACGTAGCAGCCGGTCGCCTCCACCGGCCACTGGCCACCGTCGTCCCGGACGGAGCCGAGCATGACCCCGCCGCCCTCGGGCCAGTCGAGCTGGGCGTGGTCGACCCGGTCGGCCTCGCCGTACACCACGGTCTCCTCGAAGCCGAGGACGTCCACGAGGAAGCGGATGAGCCCGCGGGCGTCCCGGGCCCGGAACGCCGGCCACACCACGGGGGCCGGCGCCGTCTGCTGCTGGTCGGTCTGCTGCGTCGTCGTCATGGCGACGACAGTGCCGTGGCGAGCGCGGCGGTGTCTTGAACGTATCCGAACTCCGCCGCCAGCCAGCGGGTGGGCGGCAGCCCGGAGAAGGCCCGCCACTCCCGGGTCAGGTGCGCCTGGTCGCTGAAGCCGGCGGCGACGGCGAGCCCGGCAAGATCGGGCGGCAGGCCGCGGGAGACCCGCCCCGCGAGCGCACGGCGGGCCCGGTCGAAGCGCACGACCCGGGCTGCCTCCTTGGGTCCCAGCCCCGTCTCGGCGCGGAACCGCTGCTCGAGGTGCCGGGTGGACCAGCCGACCCGGGCGGCCAGCTGGGACACCCGCAGCCGCCCCCCGGCCGCCGTCGTCAGCCGCCAGGCCTCCGCGACCTCCGCCGGGACGCCGTCGACGTCCCGGAGTCGGCGCAGCAGCGCCGCGTCCAGCGCGGCGAACCGTGCGGGCCACCCCGCGGCGGTCCGCAGCCCGTCCACCAGCTCGGTGCCGGCCGGGCCCAGCAGGTCGGTCAGCGGCACGTCCAGCGACGCCAGCTCGCCGGCGGGCAGGCCCAGCAGGGCGCGCGCCCCCAGCGGCGTGAGCGAGAGCTGGATGCCGGCCTGCCGACCGGGGTGCACGATCCGCGCCGGACGGGTGTGCAGGCCGCCGACGAGCGCGTCGAACCGACCGGGGGACTGGGCGGGGTCGGGGTGGGCGGCCATCTCCAGCGGGTCGTCCAGGGTGAGGACGACGGTCAGCCAGGGGGAGGGCAGGCCCAGGTGCTCGCCGGGCGGGAACCCCTCGTGCCGGTAGCCCAGGGCCGCCGCGACGTACCGGCGCAGCGCCGGGTGCGGGCGGTGCACCACCGACTCCTGCCGCACCCGACCAGCATCGCAGCGACGAGGGCGTGGCTCCAGGGCGTTGCGGACACCGGCAGGCCGAACCCGCGCAGGGCGGCGGTCCGGGGCGCCGAGGCGGCCTCAGTAGCCGGCGGTGGAGGCGATCCCGAAGAGGACGAACAGGGCGAAGAACCCGACCCCGATCCAGCCGAGCACGATGCCGGCCGTCGCCATGCCGCCACCGGCCTCGCCGCGCTCCTGGATCTGCCGCTTGGCCGTGTAGCCGAAGACCAGTGCCAGGATGCTGCCGATCCAGTACAGCCAGAGGATCCCCAGCACCATCGAGGCGATGGCCATGCCGTTGGTGCGCTGGGGCAGCGCGTAGGGATAGCCGTACGGCGGACTGTAGGGCGGGTAGCCGGGGCCGTGCGGTGGCGGCGGGCCCTGGTAAACGCCGGCCTGGGGGTAGCCGCCGTAGGGGGCCTGCGCCTGTCCCCAGGTGGCGGGGCCGGGGGCGCCGTACGGGTCGCCGGCGCCCGGCTGGTGCGGACCTGGGTACGTCATCGACTCACTCCTGGTGGCTGCGCGCCGGCCGGGGGCTCCGGTCCCGAGGCGTCGGCGTCATCCTGACGCGCCGCGGCGGTGGTGCCGACGCGGCGCGCGGTCCAGGCCACCCCGATGAGGCAGGGACGGGCGAGGCGTGCCACCGCCATGTCGTCGCCGGGCGAGCGCCGCGCCCGTGCACATCAAGGACGCGATACGGCGGCTGAACTGGCCTTTTCTGTCGTACCCGCGGCCTAGCCTGGGTGCAACGACGAGGTCGCGGACCGGGAGGAGGGCACGGTGTCCGAGCTGCTGTCCGCCCTCGACGAGCTGGCCGCCACCGATCTCGCCGAGTTCTCCGACGACGGTCTGCTCGACCTCGTCGGCAGCCTGGTGGCCGCGACGAACCGCATGGCGGCCGCGCTGACCACGGCGGTCCGTGCGGCCGACCGCCGGGAGGCCTACCGCCGTGACGGCGCCGTCTCCATGAAGGCCTGGCTGCGGGGCAGCTGCCGCATGGCGCCCGAGCAGGCCACCGCGACGGTCTCCACCGGCCGGCGGCTCGAGCAGCTCCCGGAAACAGCGGCGGCCTTCGCCGCCGGGGCGATCAGTGCCGCGCACGCTCGGGTCATCACGAAGGCCATGACGCCCGGCCGGATCGCCAAGGCCGCCGAGATCGGTATCGACCTCGGCGAGACCGACGGCATCCTGGCCGACCTGGCCCGGGCCACAGCCCCGCACGAGACCGCGCGGGGCGTGAAGGAGTGGGTCGCCGGAGTGGACCCCGACGGGACCTTGGACGACGCCGCCGACGTGCGCCGCCGGTTCACCATGGCGTCCGGGCTCGACGGCCGGGTGCACCTGCGCGGTGACCTCGATGCCGTCGGCGGCGAGTACCTGCACACCGCGCTCGCCGCTCTCATGAACGGCGACCGCCCTGCCGGTGACCTCCGGTCCCACGCCGAGCGGCAGGCCGACGCGCTGGTCGCGCTGGCTCGCGGGGCTCTCGACGGCGGCTCGCTCCCCGACGTCCGCGGGGAGCGGCCACACGTGCGCGTGACGATCGACTGGTTCGCCCTGTGCGCCGCGCGCGGCGCTCCCGGTGTCGCTGGTGGTTCCTTGGGCTGGTCCGGTCCCATCAACCCCGAGACGGCACGCCGGCTGGCCTGCGACGCCAGTATCGCCCGCGTCATCACCGGCCCGGACGGGCTGCCCCTGGACGTCGGCCGAGCGCAGCGGACTTCATCCGCGGCGATCCGCCGGGCCATCGAGGTTCGCGACGCGCACTGCGTCTTCGCCGGCTGCGATGCACCGCCGGAGTGGTGCGACGTCCACCACGTCGTGCACTGGGCACACGGCGGGCCGACGAGCTGCGACAACGGCGCCCTGCTCTGCGAGCGGCACCACACGTCCTGCCACGAGGGCGGGTTCACGATTCGACGAGATCCCGGCACCGGCCGCTGGCGCACCTACCGGCCCGACGGCACGGAGATCCTGAGCCGCGCCGGCCCGTGACCGCTGCGGCGACGCCGCTCGGCTCACACCCCGCGCGGGGCGTACATGATCACCGCGACGCCGACGAGGCAGATCAGTGCGCCGGCGACGTCGTACCGGTCCGGCCGGAAGCCGTCGACGACCATGCCCCAGGCCAGCGAGCCGGCCACGAAGACCCCGCCGTAGGCGGCGAGGATCCGGCCGAAGTTCGCGTCCGGCTGGAGCGTGGCGGCGAACCCGTACAGCCCGAGCGCGATGACACCGGCACCGATCCAGGCCCAGCCGCGGTGTTCCCGGACCCCCTGCCACACCAACCAGGCACCGCCGATCTCGGCGACGGCCGCGAGGGCGAAGAGGACCAGGGACCGGGCGACGGTCACTCGACGGCCGCCAGGAACCGGCGGAGGGTCTCGAGGAACACCTCGGGCTGCTCCGAGTGCACCCAGTGGCCGGCGTTCTTGATCCGCACGAGCCGGGTGGACGGGAAGAGCGCGTCCATGTGCGGCCGGTCCTCGGGGAGCACGTAGTGGGAGTTCGCCCCCGCGATCCACAGCACCGGCCCGTCGAACACGGCACCGGGCGGGGGATCGGGGAAGCCGCGCAGCTCGCCGAGGTCTCGCTCGAGCAACTCCAGGTTCAGCCGCCACTGCCAGCCGTCCCCCGACTCCTCCCGGCCGAGGCTCTGCAGCAGGAAGCTGCGCACCATCCGGCTGGGCACGGCGGTGCGGAGGGCGGCGTCGGCGTCCGAACGGGACTCCAGCGCACCCAGGTCGATCGCCCGCATCGCGGCGATGAAGGCCGCGAACGGCGAGGCCTCCTCGTCGGGGTCCTCGGTCCGCCCGCCCTGCAGCGGGTACTCGACCGGGGCGATGTCGACGACCACGAGTGCGCGCAGCAGCTCCGGCCGGCGCAGCGCCAGCTGCATCGCGACCTTGCCGCCCATGGAGTGACCGACGAGGGTGGCCGGCTCGCCGAAGGACTCCAGCTCGGCGGCGACCATCTCGGCCATGTCCACGTAGTCGACACGCTCGGTCCACGGCGAGTGACCGTGGTTGGGCAGGTCGAGCAGGGTCACCCGGTGGTCGTCGGCCAGCCCCCTGGCGATCGTCGTCCAGTTCTTCCCCTGGCCGAAGAGCCCGTGCACGAAGACGACGCGCGGTCCGGCCTCGCCCAGCGTCCGGGCGGCGAGGGCCTCCTCGGGGTTCAACGTCACCCGGCGATTCCACCAGACGCCCGGCGCCGCGCCCCGCTCAGTCCAGCACCACCTCCGTCTCGCCGGTGTCGCCGTCCAGCGCGAGGCACCCGCCGTCGACGTGGCGGGGTCGCCATCCGGGGACGACACGTCCACGACGATCCGACGGCGGCGCGCTCGGCTCCTGCGGGGCGGCGTCGCTTCCCGCCTCTACCGTGCCGGGAGGTCCACGAGGGGGAGCAGATGCCAGGACGACGCCGGAGCGCGACCGGCACTCGACGGTCGACGGGGACCACGAGGAAGGCCGCGCCACGGAAGCCGGCAGCGCGGAAGCCCACGCCGAAGAAGGCCGCGCCCGAGCTGCCCAGCGCGGGCCCGGGGGAGAGGGTGTGGGTGCTGGCCGTGCCGTTCCGCGCGCCCGCGCCGGGAGCGGTCTGGCACCCGGGCCTGCAGGCGCACGTGTGGGTGGGCCGGTCACTGCCGCCCGAGCTCGCGCCCTACGACCCGCCGCCCTACAGCCTCGAGCGCTTCCTCGAGGACGAGCTCAACGAGGCGCCCCGCCCCCTTCCCGAGGCCCGGCCGCTCACGCCACGGGACCAGCAGTGCGACGGCGCCGACGTGGTGGCGGCCCATGCGGCCGCCGGGGGCAGGGTCTTCCTCCTCGGTGACGATCCCGGCGTCGGCAAGACCGGAACCGCGATCCTGGCGGTCAAGGCGATCGCCGAGCAGCGCGACGTCCGCACCGTGCTGGTCATCGCCGACCGGCCGGCCGCCATCACCATCCCGCACTGGGCGCGCTCGATCGCCGGCTTCGGCGACGGTGGCCTGCGCTGGTGCGTGACCACCTGGGACCGGCTGGGCAAGGTGGCGAAGCTGCGCTTCGACGTCGTCGTCGCCGACGAGGCGCACATGGTGCGGCACACGACGACGCAGCGGTGGAAGCACTGGAAGGCCGTCTCCGGCGCCGCGCGGGTCAAGGACACCCCGTACGTCCTGGCCGCGACCGCGACGCCGGCGCACACCCCCCTGGAGCTGCCCTACCTGGCCCCGGAGTTCGCCGCCCGGAACGAGGAGTCGATCAAGGACTGGGCCGACCTGCCGAAGGCGCTCGAGCGGCACACGTTCCACGTGGAACGTGGCCGCTACGGCTGGCAGTGGACCGAGGACGCCGACGAGCGCCGGGCCGACCTCGCCCGGTTGCAGTCCTGGCTCGCCGACGCCGATCCACCGGCGACGCTGCATCGCCCGGCCCCGTGGGGACCGGTGTCGGTGACGGGGACGCCGGTGCTGCTCAGCCCGGCCGAGCGGGCGCAGTACGAGGCCGAGTGGTCGGAGTTCCGCGCGGAGATGCAACTGGCCCGGCGCGGCCGGCAGTCCGCCCGCGGTCGCGCGGCCCTGCTGCGGTTCCGGCAGAAGGCCGGGCTGATCCGCGTGCAGGCGACGGTCGACTGGATCAAGGCGCAGGTGGAGGCGGAGCGGCAGGTCGCGGTCTCGGTCGAGTTCGTGGAGACGGCGGCCGATCCGATCCGCGAGGCGCTGCTGGACGCCGGCATCCCGGTGGCCGGCATCTACGGGCGCGACCGCTTCGACGTCGAGGCCGAGCGGCTGCGGTTCCAGCGCGGCGACGCGGCGGTGTGCGTCTTCACGGTGACCGCGTCGATCAGCCTGCACGCCGGTGAGCTGCTGCCCGACGGGTCGACGGCGTCGGAGGCGCCCCGCGTGGGGCTGTTCCACCAGCCGCGGTTCTCCGGCATCCAGGCCCGGCAGGTGACCGGCCGGACGCACCGGGACGGGAAGACCTCGCCGTGGCGGGTGGCGTTCGCCGCGGACACGGTGGAGGAGCAGGTGGCCCGGGTGATGGTGGAGCGGCTGGCGGTCAGCGGCTCCACCGCCGGGGCGGACACCTCGGCCCTGCGGGAGATCGCCGAGCTGCTCGACGCCGACTGGCTGCCCAGCACCGCCCTCACCGAGGCCTGAGCTCCACCGGGCTCAGGCTCCCGGCGTGGCCTGCAGGTCGTCGCGAGGCGTCACCAGGTCGGCCCGGACGGGATGGTCGCCGACGCCCGTCTCGGTCCAGGAGACCTCCACGACCTGCCCCGCGCGAAGGGAGCCACGGGCGCTGGGATGCAGCGCTCCCACCTCGACCCAGCAGTGGCCGGGGAGGTCCGGCGACTCGACGAGGCCGCCCCCCTCGTCGCCGTCCCACCGGACGACCGTGCCCACGCTCGTTCCGCTCTGCACCATCCGCCCAGCGTGGCGGGCGACCGACGAGCGGGCAAGGGACCACCACCAACCCGATCCGGCAGACCCCGACGCACCGCGCGGGCGGGCTCCGTGGCGGCTGCGCTCATCGCGACGCGGCCGGCTCGAGCTCCAGGTGCGGACCCGCGCCGACGACCGCCACGCGGTCGCCGTCGACGGCCAGCGCGGTGCCGTCCGCCAGCCCGAACACGCGGTGCCCCAGGTCGCGCGCCGCTTCCCGGAGGGCCTCCTCCGACGCGTTCGGGAAGTACGGCGAGCCCAGGTGCGGCACGACCAGGACGTCGACCAGGCCGAGGCCCACGGTGTCCTCCGGTCGCGGCTGCTCCGACTGGCTCAGCGCGAGGTGCGGCCCGAGCACCATGCTGCCGGCGCTGATCCCGATCAGCAGCCGCTCACCGAGCAGATCGGGCAGCCGGTCGGCCAGGCCCGAGCGGCGCAGCCACCGCAGCAGGTGCGTGGTGTCCCCACCGGTGAGCACCAGGACGTCGGCCGCCTCCAGTCGCGGCTCCCACACCTCGGCCTCCAGCGCCGAGACGTCGACGATGTCGACCTCGGCGAACCCGGCGCGCTGCAGGTTCACGAAGTCGGCGATCAGCCAGCCCTTGTCGCCCGCGATGACGTTGGCCGCCGTGGGGACGACGGCGGCCCGCAGCCCGCTCAGCGGGCGTCCGGCCAGCTCCTCCGTCGCCGCGACCAGCGTCGGGTCGCAGAGGCCGGCGGAGGTGAGCAGCAGCCTCATGCCGGGCAGAGCCAGTCGTCCGACGACGGCGCCACGGCTCCCTCCAGCGGCGGGAAGTGCGTGCGGAAGGTGAACGCCTCGGGGGTCGGGCCGTGCGCTCGCAGGTGCCGGATGCGCGCCTCCGCGTCGTCGGTGGTCGGCAGGGTGCCCGCCGGGATCCACCACAGCGCGGTCGTCGCCTCGGCGGCGCGGTAGAACCACTCCCGGCGCCGCCGCATGATCTGCACGTGCCGCCCGCCGAAGACGTAGGCGGCCAGCGACTCGACGTCCCGCCAGACGGTGAGGTTCACGATCACGCCGTGGCTGCCGGCGGCGTCCCAGCCGAACGCCTGCACCGAGGTGGCGTTGCCGTCCTCGGTCTGCAGCCGCCAGACGAAGCCGGGCGCCCGGTCGGCCTCGGCGTTGACCTCGTCCAGGGCGGCCATGAAATCGGCCAGCACGGGGCTGTCGAGCGGGGCGAGCAGGCGGGAGACGTTGACCTGGGCGAGGTGGTGGTCCACGGGCCGACCGTAGGGCACCCGCCCGTCCGTCGACGAGGTCGGCGGTGACGGCCCCCGGCCCGCTGCGCTAGGTTCGAGCCCGTACGTGGCACGGGGTGTCCCGCCCGGGACTGAGAACACACCCGTCGAACCTGCTCCAGTTCACACTGGCGAAGGGATGTCACCGGCATGTCCGATGCTGTGGAAGTCGTCGACCTGCGCGCCGCCCGCGCGGCGCTGCGCGAGAACGCACCGCTCGTCCACTGCCTGACCAACACGGTGGTGCAGACGCTCACCGCCAATGCCCTGCTGGCCGTCGGCGCGGCGCCGGCGATGGTCGACGCCCCGGAGGAGGCCGAGGACTTCGCCGCCGTCGCCTCCGCCGTCCTGGTCAACGTGGGCACCGTGCACCAGCGCACCGCCGCGGCGATGCGGCTGGCCGCCCGCTCGGCCGGCGCGGCGGGCACCCCCTGGGTGCTCGACCCGGTGGCCGTGGGTCCGCTGGCCTACCGCACGGCGCTCGCCGGCGAGCTGGTCGAGCTCTCGCCGGCCGTGGTGCGCGGCAACGCCTCGGAGGTCATGGCGCTGGCCGGCGCCGGCGCCGGCGGCCGCGGGGTCGACAGCACCGCCGGCGCCGATGACGCGGCGACCGCCGCCGCACAGCTCGCGGCACGCACCGGGGGTGTGGTGGCCGTCAGCGGCGCGGTGGACCTGATCACCGACGGCGCGCGGACCATCCGGGTGGGCGGCGGCTCACCGCTGCTGACCCGCACCACGGGTGCCGGGTGCGCGCTCGGCGCCCTGGTGGCGGCCTACGTCGCCGCCACCGGCGACGCCCTGACCGGTGCGGTGGCAGGGCACGCGCACGTCGCGCTCGCCGCGGAGCGGGCCGCCGAGACCGCCACGGGGCCCGGCACGTTCGCGCCCGCCTGGCTCGACGCCCTGGACGCCGTCGGCCCCGACGACCTCGCGGGCGCGGACGTGCGGAGCGACTGATGCGACCGCCGTTCGACCCGACGCTCTACCTGGTCACCGACACGGAGCTGTGCCGGCCACGGTCGGTGGCCGACGTGGTCCGCGCGGCGGTGGCCGGTGGGGTCACCGCCGTCCAGGTGCGCGACAAGCACGCCTCCCGCCGGGACCTGCTGGCGCTGACCCGCTCGGTGCAGGCCGCGCTCGCCGACCGGCCGGACGTGGCCGTGCTGGTGAACGACGCCCTCGACGTCGCCCTGCTGGCCGGCGCCTCCGGCGTGCACATCGGGCAGGAGGACCTGCCGGCGGCCGAGGTGCGGGCGGCGCTCGGACCCGACCGGTTGCTCGGCCTCTCCGTGGAGAGCACCGCCGACCTGACCGCCGCCCTGCGGCTGCCGCCGGGCACCGTCGACCACGTGGGCCTGAGCCCGGTGTGGGCGACGCCGACGAAGCCGGAGGCGGGCCCCGGGCTGGGCCTCGACGCGGTGCGGGAGCTGACGGGCGCGGCGCACGCGGGCGGGTTGCCGGCCGTGGCGATCGGCGGCATCGACGCCGCCCGGGCCGCCGCCGTGGCCGCCACCGGGGTGGACGGCGTCTGCGTGGTCTCCGCGGTCTGCGCCGCCCCCGACCCACGCGCTGCGGCCGCGGCGCTCCGTGCCGAGCTCGCCCCGGTGGGTGCGCGATGACGCCCACGGCGCTCACCGTGGCTGGCAGCGACCCCAGCGGCGGAGCGGGCATCCAGGCCGACCTGAAGACCTTCAGCGCGCTCGGCGCGTACGGCACGGCGGTGCTCACCGCGCTCACGGCGCAGAACACCCGGGGAGTCACCGGGGTCCACCCGGTGCCAGCCGACTTCGTGGCCCAGCAGCTGCACACCCTGCTCGACGACGTCGACGTGCACGCCACCAAGCTCGGCATGCTGGGCAGCGCCGACGTGGTGCGGGCGGTGGCGGGCGTGCTGGCCGAGCGGCGCCCCGGCCCGGTCGTCTGCGACCCGGTGATGGTGGCGACCAGCGGGCACCGGCTCATCGACGACGACGCGGTGGCCGCCGTCCGCACCGAGCTGCTGCCGCTCGCGGACCTGATCACCCCGAACGTGCCCGAAGCCGCCGCGCTGCTCGACGGCGAGCCGGCCACCGACGTGGACGGGCTGCACGAGCAGGCGCGGGCACTGCTCGACCTCGGGCCCGGCGCGGTGCTGCTGAAGGGCGGCCACCTCGGCGGCCCCGACAGCGTCGACGTGCTGGCCACGTCCGCCGGGACGACGGAGACCCGCCGCCCCCGGGTGAGCACGACGGCGACGCACGGGACCGGCTGCACCCTCTCGTCGGCGTTGACCGCGCTGGCGGCCCGCGCCGGTGCGCCCCCGGACTGGGCAGCCCTGGTGGAGCCCGCCCGCGACTACCTGCAGCGGGCCCTGGCCGGGGGCGGCGCGCTGGGGATCGGGTCCGGCCACGGCCCGGTGCACCACTTCGCCGGGATCTGGCCCGCGTGAGGGGGTTCGGCGACCGGGCCTGGGCGGCGACCGCCGACCTCCGCCGGGCGATCGACGAGCTGCCCTTCCTCGCCGAGCTGGCCGCCGGCACCCTGGCACCCGAGGCGTTCCGCCACTACCTGGAGCAGGACACCCTGTACCTGGGCGGCTACGCCCGCGCGCTGGCGCTGCTGGCGGCCCGCGCCCCGGACCCGGAGGCGGCCGCGTTCTGGGCCGGCTCGGCGCAGAACTGCGCGGTCGTGGAGACGCAGCTGCACGCCGACCTGCTCGGCTCGGAGCTGCTGGGGCAGGCCGGCGCCCCGCCGGAGCCGTCGCCGACCTGCCTGGCGTACACCTCCTACCTCGTGGCGACGGCGGCGACCGCGCCGTACCCGGTCGCCGCCGCGGCCGTCCTGCCCTGCTACTGGGTGTACGCCGACGTCGGCGCCCGGCTGGCCCCCGCCGCGCGGGCCGCCGCCGACCACCCGTACCGCCGGTGGGTGGCCACCTACGACGTCGCCCCGTTCCAGGTGGCCGCGGCCGCCGCCCGACGGCTGACCGACGCCGCGGCGCGCACCGCGCCCGACCAGGAGGCCGCCATGCTCACCGCGTTCGCCATCGCCACCCGGTACGAGCTGGAGTTCTGGCGCGCGGCCCACGCCGGCGAGGCGTGGGCCGTCGCGATCTGACCGGCGTCAGCCCCGGGAGGCGCCGTCCCCGTCCGACGAGATCGGCACGGTGGTCACGCCCTGCGCCGCCGAGCCGCTGAGCCGGCGCAGCAGCGCTGCCACGTCGATGCCGGTGAGGTCACCGGACAGCTGCAGCCCCTGGGCGACGTTCGCCGCGACCGACTTCCCCAGCGAGCCCGCCCCGTCGGAGGAGATGACGGTCATCTTGTCCACGCTGGACAGCGGGGCGGCCGCCGCACCCACGACCTCGGGCAGCACCTTGACCAGCATCTCCAGGATCGCCGCCTCGCCGTACTTGGCGAAGGCGTCGGAGCGCGCATCGAGCGCCTCGGCCTCGGCCTGACCGCGGGCGAGGATCGCGGCCGCCTCGGCGGCGCCCTCGCGCTCGACCGCGTCGGCGATCGCCTGGCGGCGCTGCTTCTCGGCCTCACCGCGCTTGGCGCCCTCGATCGCTTCCGCCTCGGCGAGCGCCGAGCGCCGCGCCCGCTCGCCCTCCCCGGAGAGCCGGGCCTGCTCGGCGGCGGCCTGGGCGGCGGCGATGGTGGCCTGGCGCTCCGCCTCGGCGGTGAGGATGGCGGAGTTCTTGCGCCCCTCGGCCTCCTGCTCGACCCGGTAGCGCTCGGCGTCGGCCGGGCGGCGGACCTGGGTGTCGAGCTGGCGCTCGGTCAGCGCCGCCGTCCGCTCGGCGACCTTCTCCTGCTCCATGAGGACCGCCTGGTCCTGCGCGGCCTGCGCCAGCGGCCCGGCGGCCGCCGCGCGGGCCTTCGCGGCGTCGGTCTCGGCGGTGATCTCCGCCTGCTTGAGCGCCAGCTGGCGCTGGGCGATCGCGATCGCCTCGTCGGCCAGCAACTGCTCCTGCTGCGCGGCCTGCCGGGCGCGCGCCTCGGCGATGCTCGCCTCCTTGAGCACCCGGGCGGCCTCCGGGCGGCCCAGGTCGGCCAGGTAGGACCCCTCCGCCTGGATGTCCTGCAGCTGGAAGGTGTCCAGCACGAGACCCTGGCCGGTGAGCGAGGACTCGGCCTCCTCGGCGACGGCGGAGGCGAAGGCGGCCCGGTCGCGGATGATCTCCTCGATGGTCAGCCGGCCGACGATCGAGCGCAGCGCACCGGCGAGCACCTCCGACGTGAAGGTGTCGATGCCCTCCTGCTGGTTGAGGAAGCGCTGGGCGGCCGCGCGGATCGAGCTCTCGGTGCCGCCGACCTTCACGATGGCGACGCCCTCGAGGTCGCACTTCACGCCCTGCTTGCTGACCGCACCGCGGATACCGACCGGGATCCGGCGGCTGGAGAGGTCCATCGTGTGCAGCTTCTGCACGACCGGGAGCACGAAGACGCTCGCGCCCATCACGACCTTCTGGCCGGACTGGTCGCGGGAGACGACGCCGCTGGTGTCGGTGACCTGGCGACCCTGGCGCCCGGTGACGATGAACGCCTGGTTGGGGCCGGCCACCTTGATCCGGGACAGCACCAGCAGGACGAGCAGGATGATCAGGGCGACGATGCCGCCGATCGCGTAGAGCAGCGTCACGGGTGGGTGCCTCCGGGCTCGGTGAGGGGATCCGTCGCGGTGGAGACGACCTGGACGGCGGTCTCGCTGAGTGCCTCGACGACGTAGACGGGGGTGCCGGCCGGCAGCGAGGTGTCGCTGCGGGCAGAGAACTTGAGGGGCTGGCCGGCCAGCGCCAGCCGGACCTCGCCGAAGCCGCCGGCGGGGACGGCCGAGACGACGACGCCCTGCGCCCCGGCGAGGTGGTGGCGGGTCAGCGTCTCCTGCGTCGGCATGTCGCGCAGCGCCCGGGACAGGCGCACCGCGCCCCAGGCCAGGGGCAGGGCGACCACCAGCCCGGCCACGGCGGCGAGCAGGGCGGTGACGCCGGTCGGGAGCCCGGCGGGCAGCAGCGCGGTCGCGGCGGCGCCGCCGAAACCGATGCCGCCCAGCAGTGCGGCGATGGCCGGGACCGAGAAGGGACCGTCGACATCGCCGCCGAGGTCGCCGATCTCCCCCACGACCGTCGCCAGCAGCAGCACGACGAGGCCGAGCGCGCCGACGACGAGGAACGTCACCGTCGTCGTGTCCACCCAGCTCCCTCCGCGTGTCGTCGTCGGGGAGCCTGGCAGTTCCGTGACCGCCCGGGCAAGGAAGTCGCTCGCCCGGGGGAGCCCGGCGACCCCCGCCTGCGCGGGGCGGGCGATCATCGGGGGCATGAGGCGGGAGGCGAGCATCCTGCACCTGGACCTGGACGCCTTCTTCGCCGCCGTCGAACAGCGCGACAAGCCCTCGCTGCGCGGCCGGCCGGTCGTGGTCGGTGGCGTCGGCGGTCGCGGCGTCGTCGCCACCGCCTCCTACGAGGCCCGGGCGTACGGGGCGCGGTCGGCGATGTCCACCGCGGAGGCGCGCCGGCGGTGCCCTCCGGGGACGGCGTTCCTCGGTGGCCGGTTCCCCGCCTACCGCCGCACCTCCGACGTCGTCATGGACCTGCTCCGCGAGCTCTCCCCGTTGGTGGAACCCGTCTCGATCGACGAGGCGTACGTCGACCTCGCCGCCGGGCCCGGGCACGACCTCTCCGTTTCCGGCGTGACGGAACTAGCCAGGGGGCTCAAGGAGCGCATCGCCGTTGCCACGGGGGGCGTCACCGGGTCGGTCGGCGTGGGCAGCTCGAAGCTGATGGCGAAGATCGGCTCGGACCTGCAGAAGCCCGACGGCCTCGTCGTCGTCCCGCCGGGCGGCGAGCTCGACCTCCTGCACCCGCTGCCGGTCACGCGGCTCGGTGGCGTCGGCCCGGCGACGGCGGAGCGGCTGCACCAGGTCGGCGTGCGCACGGTCGGCGACCTGGCCGCCAAGTCGCTGCCCGACCTCGTGGCGCTCGCCGGCCGCGCCCACGGCGCCGGCTTGCACGCCCTGGCCCGCGCCGAGGACGACCGCGCCGTCGTCCCCGACCGGGGGGTGAAATCGGTGTCGCACGAGGAGACGTTCGAGCGCGACCTCACCGACCTCGCCGTGCTGAATCGGGAGATCGACTCGATGGCGGCGCGGGTCGGCAGCCGGTTGCGCGCCTCGGCGCACTCCGGCCGCACCGTGACCCTCAAGCTGCGCCGGTACGATTTCACCACGATCACCCGGTCCCAGACCCTGGCCCAGCCCACCGACGACGCCCGGCTGATCGCCGCCACGGCCCGCCGCCTGCTCACCGAGGCGGGGACCGGTGGGGGCCTGCGCCTGCTCGGGGTGGGTGTGTCGGGGCTGTCCCTCTACGCGCAGGGCGACCTGTTCGCGACCGAGGACGACGCGCCCGACGAGGCCGCGGCGCCCGAGCCGGAGGCGGCCGCGGAGCCGGAGCTGCCGGTCGAGAAGCGCTGGTGGCCGGGGCAGGACGTGCGGCACGAGGAGCTGGGGGCCGGCTGGGTGTGGGGCCGCGGGCTGGGCCGGGTGACGGTGCGGTTCGAGGGCCCGTTGACGCCGCCGGGCCCGGTGCGCACGCTGGCCGCCGACGACCCGGCACTGCACCCCGCCGAGCCACCCGACTGGAGGGCACCCGGCTGACCGCGACGGGCGGCGCGCTCCGGGTGCGGCCGGCGCCCGTGTAGAACGGCTCCATGACCGGTCGTCCCGAACCCAGCGCCTGGACCCGCATGACCCAGGAGGACCCCGAGCACTCCGCCGCGTACGTCCAGCGGTTCCGCACCCTCGCGGAGCAGGGGATGGACCTGGTGGGGGAGGCGCGGCTCGTGGACGCGATGCTGCCGCGCGGATCGCGGGTCCTGGACGCAGGCTGCGGCCCCGGACGGGTCGGCGCCCACCTGCACGAGGTTGGACACCAGGTGGTGGGCGTCGACGTCGACCCGGTGCTGATCGCCGCGGCCGAGGAGGACCACCCGGGTCCGCGGTGGCTGGTCGGCGACCTCGCCGAGCTGGACCTCCCCGCGCAGCAGGGCATCGACGAGCCCTTCGACGCCATCGTGAGCGCCGGGAACGTGATGGCGTTCCTCGCGCCGTCCACCCGCGGCGCGGTGCTGCGCCGGCTGCGCGCCCACATCGCGCCGGACGGCCGGGCCGTCATCGGCTTCGGCGCGGGCCGCGGCTACGCGTTCGACGACTTCCTCGCCGACGCCCGTGCGGCGGGTTGGGAGCCGGACCTGCTGCTCTCCACGTGGGACCTGCGGCCGTTCACCCCCGACTCCGACTTCCTGGTGGCGGTGCTGCGCCCCGCCTGAGCAGCCGCCCGGGCGCCGTCGTGCCGCTCGTCCCACGGGTCGGACGGTGTCAGCGGGGCAGCCACCGCGGCCGGGTGCTCGGCGGCAGCAGCGCTCCCGCCGTCCACGGAGGACGCCCCGGCGGGGCGACGACCGTGACGGGCCCGGCCGGCGACGGCAGCTCGACCAACCATGGCCCGGGATCGATCGGGGGTCCCGGCCGCTCGTCCCCGGGGCGGGCGTCCAGCAGCCAGTGGGCCGTCGCGGCGAGCGAGAGGTCCGCGCACCAGCCGCCGCCCTCGGTGCGCTGGCGGCCGAGCAGCCCCAGGACGGCGGCTGCGGCCAGGTGGCCGGTCGCGTGGTCGAGCGCCTGCACCGGCAGCGCGCCCGGCACGTCGCCCTCGCCGTATGCCGTCGCGATGCCGGTCGCCGCCTGGACCAGCGAGTCGAAGCCCCGGCGGCTCCCCCACGGGCCGCGCGTGCCCCACGCCGACAGCCGGGCCACGACGAGGTGCGGGTGCCGCTCGGCCAGTGACCCGGGATCGAGGCCGTGGCCGTCGAGCGCCCCCGGCCGGTAGCCCTGGACGACGACGTCGGCTCCGGCGACCAGTTCCTCCACCCGGGTGCGGTCGTGCCGGTCGGCCAGGTCGAGCAGCACGTGCCGCTTCCCCGCGCCGGTGTCGCGCAGCAGACCGAGGTCGTCGGGCGCCTGCGGGGAGTCGACCCGCAGGACGTCGGCTCCGTGCGCCGCGAGCGCCCGGGTGGCCACCGGGCCGGCGATGACCCGCGTCAGGTCGAGCACGCGCATCCCGCGCAGCGCGACGCAGCGCCCCGGATGCTCGGCGACGTGGGTCACCGCGACGAGGGGCTGCTCGCGCACCGCCGCCGCCTGGGGGTGCGCCGCCCAGACGGCTTCGCTGCGGACGGCCGCCGCCGCCCCACCTGCCTCGACCACCGCCGTCTCCAGCTCCTCGGCACGCCACCGGAGCGCGGCGGACGCCACGTCCTCACCCAGCACCGCCGTCGCGGCAGCGCGGTGCTGCGGGTAGTTGCCGTGGAGCCGGACCCAGCCGTCGGCGGTCCGCCAGAAGCGGGACAGCGGGGCGAACCCGCCGCCGGCTGGTTTCCCGTGAAACCTCACGTGCCGTTCGCCGGCGAAGGATGCGGCCACGTGCCCCGCGTCGAGGTGGAGCGGTCGTTCCGCCACCTCGCCGACGTCACGGGCGGCGAGCAGCTGCGCGGCGACCGCACCGATCGCGAGCCCCGGGACGTCCAGGCGGCCGGCCAGCCCCGTGCGTGCGCGCACCAGTGGAACGCCGACGTCCCATGCGGCGCCGATCGCCGTCCCCACCTCGTCGACCAGCCGGGCCGCGCCCGGCGGGAGGGTCACCCGGGCCCACCGGGCCCGCGGGACGGCGCCCCACCCGCTGGTGGTGCCAGCGGGATACCGAGCGCGATCGTCAGCTCCAGCACCGTCTGCGGGTCCTCCAGGCCGCGCCCGTAGAGCTGACGTAGCTGCGTCATCCGGTAGCGGACCGTCTGCGGGTGCACGAACAGCGCCGCGGCGACCTGGTCGCGCCGGCCGTGGTGCAGCAGCCAGCAGCGCAGCGTCTCGGTGAGCTTCTCCCGGGCGGCCTCGCCCACCGCCTCCAGCGGGGCCAGGACCCGGGCCCGCAGATCCGCCAGCGCCTCCTCGTCGGCGCGCAGCAGCAGCTCGGCCAGCCGGGCATCGGTGTCCAGGGGTCCGTCCTCCGCCCCGGCCATGCCCAGCCGCAGGGCACGCACCGCGCGGCCGTAGGACGCCTGCGCGCTCCACCACGGGCGCGCCGGCCCGACCACGGCCCGGCGGCCCGCCAGGCCGCGCAGCAGGGCGCCGCGTCGGGCGCCGTCGGCGTCCGGCACGAGCAGCACCGCGGTCTCCCCGGCCGGGTCCAGCCCGGGCAGGTCCTCGGCCGCGACGAGGGTGCGCGGATCGAGGGAGACCATCGCGCCGCGGACCCGCCCCTCGGGGAGCAGCGCGACGGTCAGCGTGCGCGGCGGCGTCCAGTCGGCCCGCTGCGCCAGCTCGGTGAGCTCCGTGTGCGGACTGCCGGTCAGCAGCCCGCGCGCCAGCCGCTCGAGCAGGCGCTGGCGCGCGCGCCCGCTGGAGGCCAGCTCGTCGGCGTGCCCGGCGACGCTCGCCGCGGAGAGCCGGTCGATGTAGGCGAACACCAGCTCGGCGAACCGGGCGAGCGACTCGGGGTCCATTCCCGTGCGGACGGCGGTGGCGCTCATGTCCCGCCATGACACCCGCGCACCCACCCGGTAGGCGGCCAGCAGCGCGTCCATCGAGCGGCCGCTGCGCGCCTCACCGCGGCCCAGGGCGTACGCGGCCTCGACGACCGGGCCCCCGGGGGTGCCGGCGTCCACGTTGCCCCCGGCGGCGGCGACCTGCAGGAAGCCCCGCAACGCCATCTCGACGGCGGCGGAGATCTTGCGACCCATCGGGCCGGCGAACGCGTCCGCGTAGCTGGGGACGCCCACGATGATCTCCTCCACCGCCCGCTCGGCGACAGCCGTCAGCTCGGCGCGCATCGCCTCCGCGACGGTCTCCGGGAACGGTGCCGGGTCCGGGGACATCGGGTCTCCTTTGTTCAGCCGGAACAGAAGCTACCGCTGGATTCACATCCGGAGCACAGGTATCTGGTGCTCGGACTGGGAAAGCTGAGTACATGACAGCAACCGCCCCTCGCCCCGCTGCGGCTCGCCCGCCGACGCGGAGCGCGCTGCGCGACCGGGTGTTCAGGCTCGCCGAGCTGGTGACCACCCCGCTGCTGCCGGTCGACTACCTCGACCTGTTCGACCCGCTCCGCTCGGGTGCGGCTCTGCGCGGTCGGATCGAGGCCGTGCAGCGGGAGACCCGGGACGCGGCGAGCATCGTGATCCGCCCCGGCCGCGACTGGCTGCCGCACACGCCCGGCCAGTACGTCCGCATCGGCGTCGACATCGACGGGGTCCGCCAGTGGCGCGCCTACTCGATCACCTCGGTCCTCGGCCGGGCCGACGGCTGCTTCACCATCACGGTGAAGGCCATCCCCGACGGCAAGGTCAGCAACTACCTGGTGCACCGCGTGCAGCCGGGCACGATCGTCCAGCTCGACCAGGCCACCGGGGAGTTCTGCCTGCCCGAGCAGGTGCCGGCCAAGGCGCTGTTCGTCACCGCCGGGTCCGGCATCACGCCGGTCATGGGCATCCTGCGCAACCACGCCGACTCCCTGGCCGACACCGTGCTGGTCCACTCGGCGCCCACCGCCGACGACGTCGTCTTCGGCGACGAGCTGCGGCAGATGGCCGCCGAGGGCCGGATCCGGCTCATCGAGCAGCACACCGACAGCGCCGGCATGCTCGACGCGCGGTCGATCGCCGAACTGGTGCCCGACCTGCACGAGCGCGCCACCTGGGCCTGCGGCCCCGTCGGCATGCTGGAGGCGCTGGAGGAGCACTGGGCCTCGGTCGGCATCGCCGACCGGCTCTACACCGAGCGCTTCCGCCCGCGGATCGCCGTCACCGGCGAGGGCGGCACCGTCACCTTCACCAGGAACGGCGCGAGCGTCGAGGCCGACGGCGCGACCCCCATCCTCGACGCCGCCGAGGAGGCCGGCGTCCTCATGCCGAGCGGCTGCCGGATGGGCATCTGCTACGGCTGCGTGCTCCCCCTGCGCGAGGGCGCGGTCCGCGACCTGCGCAACGGGGAGATCACCACCGCGGAGGACGTCGGCGACGGCGTTCTCGTCCAGACCTGCATCAGCGCCCCCGCCGGCGCCTGCGCCATCGACCACTGATCCAGCCGAACCGAGGAGCCGGACACATGACCGTTCTGCAGAAGAAGCCCGAGAACCCGATCGCCCACCTGACCGCCGAGGACATCGAGCTCATCGGCAAGGAGCTCGACACCATCCGGCAGGAGGTGCGCGACAGCCTCGGCGAGGACGACGCGAAGTACATCCGCACGGTCATCGACGTGCAGCGCAAGCTCGAGCTGGGCAGCCGCGCCGTGTTGCTGTTCTCCAAGTTCCCCCCGGCGTGGGTGCTCGGCACCGCCGGCCTCTCGATCGCCAAGATCCTCGAGAACATGGAGATCGGGCACAACATCCTGCACGGCCAGTGGGACTGGATGCGCGACCCGAAGATCCACTCCACGACGTGGGAGTGGGACATGGCCAGCCCGGCCGCGCAGTGGAAGCACTCGCACAACGAGCTGCACCACACGTACACGAACGTCGTCGGCAAGGACAACGACCTCGGCTACGGCATCATGCGCGTCGACGAGGACCAGAAGTGGCACCCGTTGTACCTGGCGCAGCCGCTGTGGAACTTCATCAACGCCTGCTTCTTCGAGTACGGGATCGCCGCGTACGACCTGGAGCTGGGCAAGAACCTGGCAACCAAGAAGCGGCGCAACGACCCGAAGTTCCGGGCTGCCGCCAAGCAGGTGCTGAAGAAGATCCGCAACCAGGCCGCCAAGGACTACGTCGTCCACCCGCTGCTGTCGGGCCCGTCGTTCCTGCCGACGCTGGCCGCGAACTTCACCGCCAACGTCGTGCGGAACCTGTGGTCGCACTCGGTCATCATGTGCGGCCACTTCCCCGAGGGCGTCGAAACCTTCGAGAAGACCTCGATCGAGGGGGAGACCCGCGGCGAGTGGTACCTCCGCCAGATGCTGGGCTCGGCGAACATCTCCGGCAGCAAGGCCATGCACATCATGACCGGGAACCTGTCGCACCAGGTGGAGCACCACCTGTTCCCCGACCTCCCGAGCAACCGGTACGCCGAGATCGCCCCGCGGGTGAAGGAGATCTTCGACCGCTACGACCTGACCTACCACTCCGCCCCGCTGTACAAGCAGGTCGCGAGCGCGTGGCACAAGGTCATCCGGCTCTCGCTGCCCAACGGCTGGCTCGCCGAGACGACGCCGAAGAACGCCCCGGCGCAGCTGGCCAAGCTGTACAAGATGACCACCGGCGGGCCCAAGGTCCGCCGCGAGCTGATGCGCGCCGCCGCCTGAGAAAGGACCCCGCCCACCTCACCCTTCGCTCGCTCAGGGTGGGCCTCGGGGCAGGGCCGTGAACGGGAGAGGCCCAGGACCGTCGTGGTCCTGGGCCTCTCGCGTGCAACGCCCCCCGGCGCTCAGGGCATCAGCCCTGGCCGGGGAAGTTCAGCGACCACAGCAACGTCGGGTCGCTGATCGGCACCTCCCACACCGGGCCGTCGAGATCGGGGTCGACGACCTCCCCGCGGCCGAGGAATGCCGCGACCTGCCCCTGGGCCTGCATCGCGGCCACCGGGAACCGCGCGACGTCCAGCAGGAAGCCGTGCGGGTTGAGCGCGGCGGTGGTGGCCTCGTCGTTGCGGAAGAGGCTCGTCCGCGACCACAGGTCACCGGCGTCGACCAGCGTGTAGGACGTCGGGTTCGGCACCGTCTGGTCACCGAACGCGACCTGGACCAGCACCCGGTCGTGCCGGATCAGCGGCGCGAACGTCTCCGGGCTGCCGGGTCGGGTCAGCCACGTCGCCTTGGCCAGGTAGTCCTGGATGGCCAGGGCACCGGGCGCGGTCGCGGTCACCGGGCCCTCACCGCGCAGCGGCAGCTGCTCCTCGAAGAACCAGCGGCTGGCGTCGGGGCTGTTGGGCGCCAGACCCGCGGCCTGGAGCGCCTGGAAGGTGAGCGGCCGGAAGGCCGGCGAGAGGCGCGAGATCTCGCTGATCGGGCCCCCGGGCACGTTGAGCACCGAGCGGGCAATCGCCCGGTCGGCGCCGGCGAGCATGGTGCCGTAGATGCCACCGAAGCTCTGCCCGAAGTAGGTGACCCGCGCGCCGGACAGGTCGCCGCGCCGGTCGCCGTCGACGTCCGTTCCGCCCAGCGAGCGGACCAGCGTCATGATGTCGGCCGCGGTCTGGCGGAGCGCGTCCCGGGACGAGACCGCACCGGCCGCGCCCGTGGCCGAGGAGCCCTCGGTGCTGCCGAAGAGCCCGTCACCGTCCTGGTCGACGCCCCGGCCGTAGCTCGGGAACGTCCGGGTCTCGCCCGCTGCCGTGGTGATCTGCCAGGTGCTCTCCGGGCCGTACCCGTGCCCGACCACGTTGGTCCCGATGGTCGCGATGCCGCTGCGGGCGTTGGTGAGGGCGGCGAGGAACACGCTGGTCGTCGAGCCGGTGAAGCCGTGCCCGAAGACTGCGGTAGGCCAGCCGCCGTCCGGCGCGGGGCCGGGCGGGAGGACGGCGACGAAGGGCAGGCGGTCGGCCTCGACCGGCGCCGGACCGTCGTCCCGGGTCGGCGTCTGGGTGATGGTGCCGTCGGGGGTGAGCCAGGACGGTGCCTGGTAGGAACCGAACACCAGCGTGCTGCCGGCGGGCAGGAGGTTGATCGGCTGGACGCTCGGCCCGGCCGGGGTGCCCCCCGGCGTGCCGGGAGCCGGCCGGTCGGGGACGAAGGTGACCGTCGAGCCCGTCACCGGGACGACGCCGTCGATCTCCAGCCCGGGGCGCGCGATCCCGAGCTCGCGCAGCGCGCGGTTCGACTGGATCTGCCGGTTCAGGTCGAGCAGTCCGTCGGTGGCGCTCAGCGTCGTGAAGGTCTCGGTGGTGGCCGAGTTCGCCGGCCCGGCCTGCACGTCGATGCGGTACGTGGTGCCCGGTGCGAGCTGCTCCACGGGGTGGGCGTACAGCGTGTTGGTGGCCGGGTCCCAGACGACGCGGTCGACGCCGGTGCGCCACCCGCCGCGCTCCTGCCGCACGGTGATCCGCTCGGCGACCTGGGCCGGGTCGACCGGGGCGCTGAAGCGGACGGCGATGCGCGGGTCGAGGTCGAAGCCGTCGAGCTGGTTGAGCCGCTCGACGAGACCGCAGGTGACGACGGTGCCGCAGTTCTCCGTCGGCAGGGCGACCCGCAGGCCGGTGAGCTGCTGCCGGTCGGGAACGGTCAGGTCGTTCGTGGGGAAGACCGATACCGGCTGGGCCGGTGCGGGGGCGGCGAGCGCGGGGGAGGCGGTGGCCGTGACGGTCACCGCCGCAGCCAGGGCGCTGATGACCGACGCGGTCGTCCGGCGCCAGGGATGTGAGGACAACGGGTCTCCTATGCCTGAGGGGACCTCTTCCTAACCCACTGGTGACACGGGCCACAATGGTTGCCGGCTGCATCGGTGCAGACCGTGGCGCTGCGCTGCGCGGATGGGTTCGTGCACGGTGCTCGCAGCCCATCACGGGGGCTACCAGCACGGATTGCCGAGCACGACCGGACCCCGTGCCCCCCAGATGCCGCGGGGCCCGGGACCGACCGGTCCCGGGCCCCGCCCAGCCGTACAGCCGGGCGGCTCAGTTCGCCATGTCCACGAAGCGGCTGTAGTGGCCCTGGAAGGCGACCGTGACGTTGGCGGTCGGGCCGTTGCGGTGCTTGACCAGCATGATGTCGGCCTCGCCGGCCCGCGGGGACTCCTTCTCGTACATGTCCTCGCGGTGGATCATCATCACCATGTCGGCGTCCTGCTCGATCGAGCCGGACTCGCGGAGGTCCGAGAGCATCGGCTTCTTGTCCTGGCGCTGCTCCGACCCACGGTTCAGCTGCGACATCGCGATCACCGGGACCTCGAGCTCCTTGGCCAGCAGCTTGAGCGCACGGGAGAACTCCGAGACCTCCTGCTGGCGGCTCTCGACGCGCTTGCCCGACGTCATCAGCTGCAGGTAGTCGATGACCACGAGCTTGAGGTCGTTGCGCTGCTTGAGCCGCCGCGCCTTCGCCCGGATCTCCATCATCGTCATGTTCGGCGAGTCGTCGATGTAGAGCGGGGCGTCGGCGACCTCCCCCATCCGGCGCGCGAGCTTGGCCCAGTCCTCGTCGGAGAGGGAGCCGGCGCGCATGTGGTGCAGCGGCACCTTCGCCTCCGCCGACAGCAGACGCATGGTGATCTCGTGCTTGCTCATCTCCAGCGAGAAGATGACCGCGGGCAGCCCGTGCTTCACCGTCGCCGACCGGGCGATGTCCAGCCCCAGGGTCGACTTGCCCACGCCGGGACGGGCCGCGATGACGACCATCTGGCCCGCCTGCAGGCCGTTGGTCAGCTCGTCGAGGTCGCGGATGCCCGTGGGCACACCGCGGGCCGTGCCGCCGCGGGAGGCGATGGCGTCCAGCTCGTCCATCGTCGGCTGGAGGACGTCCTCGAGGCGCGAGTAGTCCTCGCTCATGCGTTTCTCGGTGACGTCGTAGATCTCCTGCTGGGCCCGGTCGACGATGTCGTCGACGTCGCCCTTCCCACCGGCTGCGCCGTAGCCCAGCTGGACGACCCGGGTACCGGCCTCCACCAGCCGTCGCAGCACCGCCTGCTCGGCGACGATCGCGGCGTAGTAGCCGGCGTTGGCCGCCGTCGGCGTGGACTGGATGAGCGTGTGCAGGTAGACCGCGCCGCCCATCTTCGACAGCTGGTCGGTGCGGTTGAGCTCCGCGGCCACGGTGATCGCGTCGGCCGGCTCACCCCGCCCGTACAGGTCGAGGATGCAGTCGAAGATCACCTGGTGCGCCGGCCGGTAGAAGTCGTTGCCGTGCAGCACCTCCACGACGTCTGCGATCGCGTCCTTGCTCAGCAGCATGCCGCCGAGCACCGACTGCTCCGCCGCGACGTCCTGCGGCGGCTGCCGGTCGTACGCCGGCGCTGTCGCGGACGGTCGGCTGAACTCGTCGGCCACCGCCACGGGGGTACCTCCATCTCCTTGCGGGCGCGCCCGCATCACCACCACGCGCAGGGGAAGTACGCGAGCTCGGCGGACGGCGCCATGCCGAACACGTGTTCGGCTCCTGCCTACCGGAGGGGACTGACAGTCACGTCCGCTCGGTGGCCGGAGAGGACGTTAGGAAGCAGCGCGGACCACGTCCACCACCGGTGTGCACACCGATCTGCACAACTTGTGGACAAGTCGGTGGACGGACGCATGTCGACATGTGGAGGAGTACGGGGACAGCCGCTCCGCGCCGGCGGTCATCCGCCAGCTGACCTGCAGGGACGCTGCCCACCGGGTGTGGACGGAGAAAACCCAGGAAGAAAATCCGAGGTGTCGTACCAGGAGCCACACCGGTGCACCGGTCCCCTCCGCGAGGTCGGCCGGCCACCTTCCGGACGTGGCGTCGTGACCGGCCGGCCACCTCGTGGACGGCGCGCGATGACCGCCCCAGCGCCCCCGTGGCGGGCTCCGGCTGATCCCCGCCCCCCGGGCACCCTGCCCCGGTCGGACGGCGCGAGAGCGGTCCTCAGGGCACCCGGCGGGCCGGCCACGCCGAGCAGGGGGGTCCGGCAGGGGCACGGCGGAGGCGTCAGGGGACCAGGCCCCGCAGACGCCACGAGGGGCGCCGGACCTGCGTCCGACGCCCCTCGTGGGCGGTGCCTTCGTCCGATGGCTCACCCCGAGCGAGCACGGGGAGAGCGTGGACGGGGCGCCCCTCTGCCCGGTCCCGTCGCGAGCGGCGGGCGGCAGAGGGGCCTCGATCAGCTGGCGACGACCTCGATGGTCAGCTGAGCGTTGACCTCCGGGTGCACCCGCACGGTGACGGTGTGCTGGCCCGTGGTCTTGATGCTGCTGGGCAGCTCGATCCGGCGACGGTCGAGCTCCGGGCCACCGGCGGCGGTCACGGCAGCGGCGACGTCGGCGGTGGTGACCCGGCCGAACAGCCGGCCACCGTCACCGGCGCGCGCCGGCACCTGGACGGTCAGCCCGGACAGGCGACCGGCCACGGCCTGCGCCTCCTCGAGCGACCGGACGTCGCGGGTGGCACGCGCCCGGCGCAGCGACTCGACCTGCTTCTCCGCACCCCGGGTGGCGACGATGGCCAGCCCGCGGGGCAGGAGGTAGTTGCGGCCGTAGCCGCCCTTGACCTCGACGGTGTCGCCGGAGGACCCGAGACCGGTGACCTCCTGCGTGAGGATCAGCTTCATCGTGCTCATGATCAGCGCGCCGTCGAGGTGTAGGGCAGCAGGGCCATCTCACGGCTGTTCTTCACGGCCGTGGCGACGTCCCGCTGGTGCTGGCTGCAGTTGCCGCTGACGCGGCGGGCACGGATCTTGCCGCGGTCGGAGATGAACTTCCGCAGCAGGGTCGTGTCCTTGTAGTCGATGTAGGTCGCCTTGTCCTTGCAGAACTGGCAGACCTTCTTCTTGGGCTTGCGAACAGGGGGCTTGGGCACTGATATCTCCAGTGAGGGAAGTGCGTGGGTGACCTGGGGTGGCCCTCCTGCAGGGGCCCACGCCGAGCGGAGCGAGGCGTGGGGGGCAGGAGGGTCCTCTTAGAAGGGCGGCTCGTCCGACGGCCCGGCGGGCGTCGACCACGGGTCGCTCGCCCCGCCGCCACCGCCGAAACCACCACCGCCGCCACCGCCGCCGCCGCTGAAGCCGCCGCCGCCCTCACCGCGCGAGGCGCGGGTGACCTTGGCGGTGGCGTAGCGCAGGGAGGGGCCGATCTCGTCGACCTCGAGTTCGACGACGGTGCGCTTCTCGCCTTCCTTCGTCTCGAACGAGCGCTGCTTGAGGCGACCGCTGACGATGACCCGCGATCCACGGGTCAGCGACTCGGCCACGTTCTCCGCGGCCTGCCGCCACACGTTGCAGCGGAGGAACAGCGCCTCGCCGTCCTTCCACTCCTGCGACTGGCGGTCGAAGGTCCGCGGCGTCGAGGCCACGGTGAAGTTGGCGACGGCAGCGCCCGACGGCGTGAAGCGCAGCTCCGGATCGGCGGTGAGGTTGCCGATGACGGTGATGACGGTCTCGCCGGCCATGGTCAGTGGACCTCGGGCCGCATCAGCTTCGTGCGCAGGACCGACTCGTTGAGGTTCAGCTGCCGGTCGAGCTCGGCCACCGCGGCCGGCTCGGCCTGGATGTCCACGACCGCGTAGATGCCCTCGACGTGCTTCTTGATCTCGTAGGCCATGCGGCGACGGCCCCAGATCTCGGTCTTGACGGTGCCACCGGAGTTGGTGACGACGGTCAGGAACCGGTCGAGCGAGGGAGCGATCGTGCGCTCCTCCAGGTCGGGGTCGAGAATGACCATCAGTTCGTAGTGACGCACGGAGAACCCCACCTCCTCTGGTCTTCGCGGCTGCAGGGAATCTGCAGCAGGAGGGTCGTACACGCGTCGCGCGCCCCGGCAGGAGCCGGAACGCGCGCACCCAGGCTACCAGCGGCGGAGCAGGGCGGGCCAGGCGCTGTCCACAGGTGGGGGACCCCGTCCCTCCCCACCCCCTCGCGAGCTCGGGGCGGCCCCGGCGGGCCGAGCGACGAAGGCGACCCGTTGTCATGTTCTGCTAGCTCCACGTCGAGGCGACACCACGACCGGCGGATCACCCCGGTCACGGCCTCGACGATGACGTGACGTGCGCGATACGGGTGAACCCGCATCCCGTCGAGAAACCGGAGATCAGCATGGCCGTGCACCCCATCGGCGTACACGTGGGCACCGGAGCGGACGACGCACCCGTCCCCGGCCCGCTGGCCCGGGCGGCGGAGGTCGGCGCCGACGCGGTGCAGGTCTTCCTCGCCGATCCCCAGGGGTGGAAGGCGCCACCTCCCCGCCCCGATGCCGCGCAGCTGCGCGAGTCCGGCCTCGCGCTGTTCGTCCACGCCCCCTACGTGCTCAACGTGGCGACGACGAACAACCGCATCCGCATCCCCAGCCGGACGCTGCTGGGCAAGCACGCCCAGGCCGCGGCGGAGGTGGGCGCGCGCGGCCTCGTGGTCCACGGCGGGCACGTGCTGGCCGGCGACGACCCGGCTGTGGGCGTCGACAACTGGCGCAAGACGTTCGCCCGTCAGGCCGAGCAGGGCGGCTTCCCCGTGCCCGTGCTGATCGAGAACACCGCCGGGGGCGGCAACGCGATGGCCCGCGACCTGGACGCGCTCGGCCGGCTGTGGGAGGCCGTCGGCGAGTACGGGGCCGGCTTCGTCCTGGACACCTGCCACGGCTGGGCCGCCGGCTGGGACCTCGGCGCGGCCGTCGACGCCGTCCGCGCGGTGACGGGCCGGATCGACCTGGTCCACCTGAACAACAGCCGGGACGCCGCGGGCTCCGGACGCGACCGCCACGCGCCGCTCGACGGCGGGGAGATCTCCCGCGAGGTGCTGGTGGAGGTGGCGCGCGCTGCCGACTGCCCGGTGATCCTGGAGACCCCGGGCGACGCTGCGGCGCACGCGGCCGAAATCGGGCTGCTACGCGACGCGCTGGGCTGACCGGCGCAGCACGAACCGGTCGGGAGCGTGCTCCAGCGGCCCACCGGCCGGGTCGTCCACTCCGGGCCAGCTGGTGCGCACGACGTCCCGGTCCGGATCCAGCACGTCCCGCACGACCAGCGCCATGAGGACGACGACGGCCGCGTCGCGGACGGTCACCGCGAGGAGGAACCACTCGACGTCGATCCCCCGGTTCTCCGTGCCCAGGTACCAGAGCAGCCGGGGCACCCAGAGCAGCGCCTCGGTGGCCTGCCAGGCCAGCAGCGAGCGCCATCGGGGCCGGGCGAGCACGGCCAGGGGGAGCAGCCACAGGGAGTACTGCGGGCTCCACACCTTGTTGGTGAGCAGGAAGACCGCGACCAGCAGGAAGGCGATCTGGGCGACCCGCGGTCGCACTGGCGCGGCCAAGGTCAGCCATGCGACGGCCGCGAGCCCGGCCAGCAGCGCCACCGCGACGGCAGCGTTGAGCACCGTCGGGGTCTGCCCCTCGGCCAGCGGGCCGTCGAGCAGCTGGTCGCCGGCGACGTGCAGCGCCAGGTTCCACAGGGAGTCGGGATCGGCCGGCCGCGCGCTGTTCAGCCGGAAGAAGCGCGACCAGTTCTCCGGCGCCAGCACCGCGATCGGCACGTTGACCACCGCCCAGGCGAGCACGGCAGCCACCGCGGTGCGCAGCCATACCCGCAGCCGCCCCGACCGCAGGCAGAGCAGGAAGAGGACTGCCAACAGGAAGGCCGGGTAGAGCTTGGCGGCGGCACCCAGGCCGAGGAGGACGCCGGCGAGCACCGGGCGGCACCGGGCCCAGGCCCACATCCCCAGAGTGGCCAGCGCCACCGCGAACAGGTCCCAGTTGGTGAAGGCATGCACCACCAGCAGCGGGGACAGCCCGATCATCGCCGCATCCCACGGCCGGCGGCCGGCCAGCGCCAGAGTGGCCCGCACCACGAGCAGGGCACACGCGGTCAGCAGCAGACAGGTGACCACGTAGTAGCTCTGCACCGGGGGGACGGCGGGCAGCAGCCCGGACGCCGCCGCGGCCCGGTCGTAGCCGGCGGCGACGGTGGCGGCCAGCGCCATGAACCCACCGGTGAGCACGGGGTACTCGACGGCGGAGTCCAGGTAGGGCAGGGCGCCGTCGCCGAGCCCGTGCAGCCCGAACAGCGGCACCGTGTCCGAGTAGCAGAAGTGCGTGTACTGGACGGAGCCCGACCAGTCGCCGTCGGCGCACGGTGCCTGCTTCACCCAGGCCACGGCCAGCGCGAGCGTGGCGAACAGCAGGCACACGCGCAGCGGCGTCCAGAAGAGCGCACGGCCGGTGAGGGCGAAGCGGCCCCACGGGCCCCCGACGGCTTCGCTGGCCTGCCGGACCACCGGATCGGTCCAGGAGGGCACCACGCGATCCGGCGCTGACCCGCGCGGAGTTCCACGTGGAACGAGCACGGGCCCGTCCGCGGTGGCGGACGGGCCCGTGGGCGTGCTGCGCATGGCAGCAGTGTGCGTGATCGGTCAGTCGACCGGCGGCGGGACGACGGGGCCGGGCGTGCCTTCCCCGGTGCCGCCGGTCCCGCCGGTTCCCCCGGTTCCCCCGGTGCCGCCCGTTCCCCCGGTTCCCCCCGTGCCCCCGGTCCCGCCGGTCCCGCCCGTGCCGCCGGTTCCCCCGGTGCCGTCCGTGTCACCGGTGCCGTCCGTGCCACCGGTGCCGTCCGTGCCACCGGTGCCGTCCGTGCCACCGGTGCCGTCCGTGCCACCGGTGTCGCCGGTACTCGGCGTCGTGGTGGCCGGGGCGCTCGAGGTCGGTGCGCTCGGGGTCGACGTGGACGGCGGGGCCGCAGGGGTGTCCACCGGCGCGGGCGCCTCGGTCGTCGGCTCGGGAACGCCCTGACCGGTGTCGCCGGTGATGAGCGGCCGGTCGGGCAGGTCCTCCTCCGGGGTGCCGGCGTGCACCGCGTCCATGTAGTCCTGCCAGATGGCACCGGGCAGCCCCGCGCCGTAGATGATCTGGCCCTGGGTCGTCCGGATCGGCTCGCGGTACTCGGTGCCCATCCAGACCGCGGTGGAGACCGAGGGGGTGTAGCCGACCATCCAGGCGTCGGAGTTGTCCTCGCGGTTCAGCCCCTGCGTACCGGTCTTGCTGGCCACCTCCCGGCCACCGTCGAGCGACCGGCGGGAGTAGGAGGCGACGTCCTTCAGCGCGACGGTCACGTCGTTGACGACGTCGGCCGGCAGCACCTGCTCGCCGGGCGGTGGGGCGTTCTCCAGGAGCACGGTCCCCTCGCTGTCGGTGACCCGGGAGACGAAGTGCGCGTCCCGGAAGACGCCACCCGCCGCCAGCGTGGCGAAGCCCTGGGCCTGGTCGATCGGGCGCATCTCGTACTCGCCGATGCCGATAGAGGAGCCGGTCAGCCCGTCGGCGTTGGCCAGCGTCGTGTAGCCCTCGAGGTTGCCGCTCTCCCAGGTCTCGGGGAGGCCCGTGGCCGCGCGGATCGTCTCCCGAACGTTCTCCGGGCCGACCTCGTACGCCAGGCCGTAGAACGTGGTGTTCAGCGACCGGGTGATCGCCTCGGTGAGCGTGCAGGCCGCGCAGCTGGTGCCGCCGGAGTTGGTGACCGGCTGGCCCGGGCGGTCGGGGAAGGTCTGCGGCGAGCTGCCGTCGCGTCGCGCCCGGATGCCGATGCCCTGCTCCAGCGCCGTGGCCAGGACGTAGGGCTTCACCGACGAACCGGGCTGCCGCACGGCCTGCGCGAAGTCGGTCCCGACGCCGTTCTCGCCGCCGTAGTAGGCGATCACCCCACCGGTGCGGGGATCGATGGACACCAGGGCCGACCGGAGGTTGTCCGGCTGACCGTCCAGCGCCGCCCGCGCACTCGCGACGGCGGCATCCTGCGCCGGCTTGCTGATCGTGGTCGTGATCTGCAGACCGCCGGCGTTGATCTCCTGCTCGTCGTAACCGCGCGCCTGGAGCTCCCGCCGCACCTCCTTGACGATGTGGCCCTCCGGGCCCTCCGGGGTGCCGAGCGGGGAGTCGCCCCGGGGCAGCACCTCGGGGTAGACCGAGGCCGCCCGCTCCTCGGCCGTCAGCCAGCCCTCCTCGACCATCGCGTCGAGCACCAGGCCCCAGCGCTTCTGCGCGCCCTCGGGGTTCGTCTCGGGGTCGTTGCCGGAGGGGCTGCGGATCAGGACGGCGAGCACGGCGCCCTGCTGCGGGGTCAGCTCGGCCGCCGAGACGCCGAAGTAGGTGTTCGCCGCGGCCTCGATGCCGTAGGCGCCGCGGCCGTAGTAGATGGTGTTGAGGTAGTTCTCGAGGATCTGCTCCTTCGAGAAGTTGTTGTCCAGCTTGATCGCCAGGAACAGCTCCTGGAACTTGCGGCTGAACGTCTGGTCGGACGTCAGGAAGGCGTTCTTCACGTACTGCTGGGTGATCGTCGAGCCACCCTGCGTGGAGCCCCCGGTGAGGTTGTTCCACGCCGCGCGGACGATGCCGGTGAAGGAGATACCCGGGTCGGTGTAGAAGCTCCGGTTCTCCGCGGCGAGCACGGCGCGCTGAGCGGGCTCGGAGATCTGGTCCAGCGGCACGTTGGTGCGGTTCTCGTCACCCAGCCGCGCCATCTCCGTGACACCGTCGGCGTAGTGGATGACCGTGGTCTGCTTGGTGGAGACCGAGTCGGGGCTCGGCACCTCGGTGCTGGCATAGACCACACCGACGAAGACGCAGAGCAGCGCGAGCAGCCCACCCATCACCGCGGCGGTGATCTTCAGCCGGCGATTGCGGCGCTGCTTCGTGCTTCGGGACGCCTTGCCCTTGGCGGCCGGGCGGCCCGGGGGGCGTCCCGAGCCACCGCGCGAGGCCCCGGTCGCGCCGCGCGAGGAGCCGGCCCCGCCGCGCGAGGAGCCGGTGCCGCCACGCGACGCGGGAGGACGTCTTCCCGCGGGCGGTCGGCCGGAACCGCCACCCCCGCCGGTGCTGCGGGTACGGGCGGCCGGCGGCCGGCGCACCGAGCCGGCCCGCGGTGCGACGGGCGAGGTCTCGTCGTGGCTGGGCACGAGCGCACCCCTTCCTGGACTGTGGTGGGCGACGCCGGGCACCTGCCCGGACGCAGCGGTTCGTCTTCAGCTGTGGCAGCGGAGCAGGCCCGCCGCGTTGCGGGCCAGGTGGAGCACGTGGGACGGGGGTCCTGCCGACCGGCCCGTCACTGCTCGGGTGCCGCCCGGCGCCGGCCGCGGCGGGGCCGTCGGCCCGGCTCGGGCTCAGCTCCGAGGACGTACGAGCAGTCCAGGTGGTTCCAGCCGCAGCCGCGGCACACCTCGACCCGGTACACCGAGAACTCGTCCTGGGCGGCGTCCATGCGGGCGAGCTCGACCTCGGTCTTGGCCTGGCCGGCCACCGGCCCGAGGTGCTCGCCGTACACGTAGTTCACCAGGGTGAGACGTTCCCGTCGGCACACCGGGCAGGCGGTGTCGGTCGGCTCTCCGTGGTACTTGGCCGCCCGCGAGAGGTACGGACTGGCGTCGCACACCTCGAACAACCCGGTACGGCCCGCATGTACTCCCGCGAGGACGGCTCGCCGCTGCAGCGAGTAGTCCACGACGGAACGACGTCCGGGCACGGCGGCCAATGTACGCACCGGCCCCGCGTCCGTGGGACTGCCGAACACGGGTCTCACCTCGGGTCTCACCTCGGGTGACACACGCGCCCCACGGCTCCGGGGTGGAGCAGCAGGAACGCCCGATGTATCGTGCCGATACATCGACTGAAGGCGCGACCGGGGAGGGCGACGTGCTCGAGTTCGCCATCCTCGGCCTGCTGCACCAGGCCCCGATGCACGGGTACGAGCTGCGCAAGCAGCTCGCCGCGGTGCTCGGCGGGCTGCGCAGCATCTCCTACGGCTCGCTGTACCCCGCGCTGCGGCGGATGCAGGCGGCCGGGCTGATCTCCACCGACGAGCCCACGCCGCGTGCCCTGCTGCCGGCCGACGCACCGCCGCTGACCGGCCGGCGCGGGAAGGTGGTCTACACGATCACCGCGGAAGGCAAGGAGCGCTTCCACGAGCTGGTCAGCCAGACCGGCCCGGAGGCCTACGACGACGGTGGTCTCTTCGGCGTCCGCCTGGCCTTCTTCCGCCACACGGCGCGCGACGTCCGGCTGCGGATCCTCGAAGGCCGCCGGCGCACCGTGGAGCGGCAGCGGGAAGGGTTGCGGGCCTCGTTGGCCCGGACCCGCGAACGGCTCGACCGCTACACGCTCGAACTGCAGCGCCACGGTCTGGAGTCGGTGGACAGAGAGGTCCGCTGGCTCTCCGAGCTCATCGACAGCGAACGGGCGGAATCCGGCGACCGGCCGGGTCACCACTCGGGCGAGGACGACGGGCCGGCCGCTGCGGAGCACGTCCCGACCTAGCAACGGTCACTGCACCACCCAGCACCTATCGGCGGGCCAGCCCGCCTAGACAGCAACGGACCACACCTGGTCCGCGCCCAGGGGACCACCACGGTCCAGGAGTAAGGAGAGTCATGGGGTCAGTCAAGGTCGCCATCGTCGGCGTCGGTAACTGCGCCGCCTCGCTGGTGCAGGGCGTGCACTACTACCGCGACGCCGACGAGACCACGTCCGTCCCGGGCCTGATGCACGTCCGTTTCGGTGAGTACCACGTCTCCGACATCGAGTTCGTGGCCGCGTTCGACGTCGACGCCAAGAAGGTCGGCCGCGACCTCTCCGAGGCCATCGTCGCCAGCGAGAACAACACGATCAAGATCTGCGACGTCCCGCCGCTGGGCGTGACCGTGCAGCGCGGGACCACCCTCGACGGGCTCGGCAAGTACTACCGCGAGATGGTCGAGGAGTCCGACGAGCAGCCGGTCGACGTCGTCGCCGCCCTGCGCGAGTCCGGCGCGGACGTGCTCGTCTGCTACCTCCCCGTCGGGTCGCAGCAGGCCGCCGAGTTCTACGCGCAGGCCGCGCTCGACGCCGGCGTCGCGTTCGTCAACGCCCTGCCGGTGTTCATCGCCGGCACGAAGGAGTGGGCGGACAAGTTCACCGCCGCCGGTGTGCCGATCGTCGGCGACGACATCAAGAGCCAGGTCGGCGCCACCATCACCCACCGGGTGCTCGCCAAGCTCTTCGAGGACCGCGGCGTGCAGCTGGACCGCACGATGCAGCTCAACGTCGGCGGCAACATGGACTTCAAGAACATGCTCGAGCGCGAGCGACTGGAGTCCAAGAAGATCTCCAAGACCCAGGCCGTCACCAGCCAGGTCGACCGGGACATGGGCGTGGGCAACGTGCACATCGGCCCGTCGGACCACGTGCCGTGGCTGAGCGACCGCAAGTGGGCCTACGTCCGCCTCGAGGGCCGCGCGTTCGGCGACGTCCCGCTGAACCTGGAGTACAAGCTCGAGGTCTGGGACTCCCCGAACTCGGCCGGCATCATCATCGACGCCGTCCGCGCCGCGAAGATCGCCAAGGACCGCGGCATCGGCGGCCCGATCCTGTCGGCGTCCTCCTACTTCATGAAGAGCCCGCCGGTGCAGTACAGCGACAGCGAGGCCCGGGACGCCGTCGAGGCCTTCATCCGCGGCGACGTCGCGTAAGGACCTCCCTGCCCCCCACCGCTCGCTCCGCTCACGGCGGGGCCCTGCAGGGAGGCCGTTCCATACGGTCACCGGGCCCGCATCCCTCCGGGGATGCGGGCCCTGTCGAGTTTCCTGCCGGGGGGATGGGTGGCCCCCCTGCAGGGACCCGCCGCGAGGCTGCGAGTGGCGGGGGCGGGGCGGTCCCTTCACTACGCTTCCGTCATGCCTGCCCGCCCCCGCCTCGTCCCCCGAGCGAGCGCGGCGGGACTGGCACTCCTGATCCTCGCCGGGTGCACGACCGAGCCGCGGCAGGCCGGTGAGCCGGTCACCGAGGAGGACGCCGCCGTGCTGGCGGAGCTGCTGCACCGCAACCACGAGGAGGGCGGCGCGGATTTCGTCGTGACGGTGCCGTTCTCCGATGACGCGGTGCTCACGCTGACCGGCCAGATCGACTTCCAGCGCGCGGTCGGCCAGGTGCAGGCGGTGACCGAGGTCGACAGCGAGGACCGGGACACCCGCACCCTCTTCTTCGACCGCGACCACCTCTGGTCCGGTGACGTGCCGGGGCTGACCGAGGCGCTCGCCGCCGACGGCGCGCCGGCCGCGACCTACCTGCGCCGGCCCCTGTCGACGGAGCAGGCGGAACCGCCGCTGCTCGACGTGGTCATCCGGGTGCTGCAGAACCTCTCCGCGGAGCGCCCCGACGAGCCCGAGGACTTCCTGACCGGCCCGTACCAGTGGCACGGGGAGCAGGCGATCGACGGCCGGCCGACCACGGTGTACCGGCTCCGGGACGAGCGCACCGTCGCGGTCGACGACTCCGACCGGACGCTCGTTCAGTACCGGACGCCGCTGGCCGACGGCAGCATGGAGGTGACCGTCACGCTCGCGGAGCACGGGACCCGCCGGCTGGCGCTGCCCACGGCGGGGGAGACGGCAGCCGCGGCGGACCACCCGGAGATCGCCGAGGCGTTCGGCATCTGACCGGGCCGGCCGGGGCGGGGATCGTCACCGCCGGAAGACAGCGGGAAGGGGCGGCCTCTTCCCCAGACCGCCCCTTCCCGGGTCCCTTCCTACCAGACGGCGGCTGATCGCGCTGCCGGTGCGTGGCAGGTGGGGCGTCAGTTGACGGTGGGATCCGGCGTCGCCGACGAGAGCACCGCGAGGCGACCGGTCTGCCGTCCCACCACCCGGCGCCAGAGCTGCGGGCCCGAGAGGTCGCTGAGCACGTCACCGGGCCGGCTCGGGACGCAGGCCCACGCTCCCTCGGCGATCTCGTCGGCCAGCTGACCGGGTGACCAGCCCGCATAGCCGGCGAAGACCCGCAGCCCGCGCAGCCGGCCGACGAGCTCCTCGGGGTCGGTGTCGAGGTCGACGAGGTGCACGTCACCCGCCACGGGACGCAGGGCGGGCGCCACCACGTCGGCGGCCGCGGTCGCCAGGCACAGCGCCGTGTCGGTCTCGCACGGCCCGCCCACGTGGAAGACCCCGGGGGCGACGGCGAGATCGCACCAGCCCGGCAGCACGTCGCGGATCTCCACCTGGCTGGGCTGCCCCAGGACGACACCGAGCGTGCCGGTGTCGGAGTGGTCGAGGACGTAGACGACCGAGCCGGCGAACGTGGGTTCGGTCAACGCCGGCATCGCCACCAGGAGGGCGCCCGCCCGGACGTCGTCCAGGCAGCCGACCGACAGCTGGGGGACCGCAGCGGCACGACGGCGACCGGTCGCGGGCCGCGAGGGCGGACCGGACTCGGGCTCGGGCGGGGGAGGCACCGGCGACATCCTCCCCAGTGTGCCCCACCTCGACGCCGACGGTCGCTTCCCGGCCGCGCGGATGGCAGGGGACCGGCCGGCCCCCGCTTGCCTGCGAGGGGCGGGGAGCAGGCGGCCCCGTCCAGAGGCTCGCCGCGAGCTGCGAGCAGGGAGGAGGACGGCGGCCCCCTGCAGGGTCCCGCCGCGAGCCTCCGAGGGGCGGGGAGCAGGCGGCCCCGTCCAGAGGCTCGCCGCGAGCCTGCGAGCGGGGAGGGGGACGGCGGCCCCCTGCAGGGTCCCGCCGCGAGCCTGCGAGGGGCGGGGGGCAAGGGGTCCTTTCACTAGGGTGGCCGGGTGGCGGAGGCGGGGACGACCGTGCGGGGCGTCCTGGCGCGCCGGGACTTCCGGAGACTCCTGGGCACACGGTTGCTCTCGCAGTTCGGGGACGGCGTCTTCCAGGCCGCCCTCGCCGGCACGGTGCTGTTCAACCCCCAGCGCGCCGCCGACCCAGTCGACATCGCCGCCGGCTTCGCCGTCCTCCTGCTGCCGTACTCCTTCGTCGGGCCGTTCGCCGGCGTCTGGCTGGACCGCTGGAGCCGGCGCCAGGTCCTCCTCCTCGCCAACGTGCTGCGGGCGGGCCTCGTGGCGGTGGTGGCCGCGCTGGTGGTCGCCGGCGTCCAGGGAACGGGCTTCTACGTGGCCGGGCTCGCCGTCTTCTCGGTCAACCGGTTCGTGCTCGCGGCGCTCTCGGCCGGGCTCCCGCACACGGTCGACGACACGTCGCTGGTTCCGGCCAACGCCCTCTCGACGACGTCGGGCGCCGTGGCCACGGTGGTCGGGGGCGGGGCGGCCCTCGTCCTCCTCCAGCTGACCGGCTCCGACGACGCCGGGTACGCCACGGTGGCCCTGTCGGCGGCCCTGCCCTACCTCGCGGCAGCGACCGTCGTCGCCGGCTTCCGGCGGGGGTACCTGGGGCCCGACCACATGGCGCGTTCGGCCCGGCTGTCCGCGGCGCAGGTGCTGGCCGGCATGGTCGCCGGCGCCCGGCACGCCTGGCGGCACCGCCCGGCCGCCGCCGCGCTCACCGCGATCGGCCTGCACCGCGTCTGGTTCGGCCTGCTGACGCTGATGGCCCTGCTGCTCTACCGGAACACCTTCGTCGGCGAGACCGGCGCCTTCCCCGGCGGCCTGGTGGGGCTCGGGCAGGTCGTCGCCGCGATCGCCGTGGGCACGCTCACCGCCGCAGCCGTGACGCCGTCCGCCGTGCGGCGCATCGGCAAGCACCGGTGGATCGGGCTCCTGCTGACCGTCGGCGGAGCACTCCAGGTCGGCCTGGGCCTGCTGGTGCAGCCCCCGGCCGCCGTGGCGGCCGGGTTCGTCCTGGGCCTCCTGGGTCAGGGGGTGAAGATCTGCGTCGACACGACGCTGCAGGAGTCGATCGACGACGACCACCGGGGACGGGTCTTCTCCGTCTACGACACCGTGTTCAACGTCAGCTACGTCGCCGCGCTGCTGGCGGGGGCGTTCACCCTCCCGGCGTCCGGCGTCTCGCCTCCGCTGCTCGGCGTCATCGGCGCGGGCTACGTCGCCACCGCCCTGCTGCACGCGCGCATGGTCCGGCGCTGACCCGCCCGTCGCTCAGAGCTCGGGCACGCACGGTCCCCGGCCGAGCGCGGCCAGGCCGGTGCGGTCCCCGTCGGCGAACTCGGCCACCGCGCGCCGGGCCTCGGGGTACATGAGTTCCCGGTCGTCGTCCACGTGGGAGAGCCCCACCAGGTGCCCCAGCTCGTGCAGCACCACCGACCGGACGGCGGCGGCGCCCCCCGGTTCGGCCAGCAGGCGCGGTGCCTGGCCGGCGTCCAGGCTCACGGTGCCGGTGACGTACACCCGGGGTCCGTCGCCGAGGGAGACCGCGGTGCTCCCGGCGGCTCCGACCACGTCGCCGGCGAGGGTCGGGTCCTCTGCCTCGGTCTGCCAGCCGATCAGCACCGGCGCCCAGCGGTCCCCGTAGCGATCGGGCTGGAAGGGCGCCCGCTGCCCGCCCATCGGCTCGTCGGTGTAGCCGTCGAAGACGAACCGCAGACCGGTGACCTCGCTGATCCCGGTGACGGCGTCGTGCACCAGCTCCTCGGTGCCCGGCGGCGCTGCGGCCGGGCGCAGGACGTAGTGGATCTCGCGGCAGGGGTCGTAGGCGACCGGCGTCACCCCGTCCTCCTGCAGCGCCGCGTAGGCGTGCGCCCCGCCCGCTGCCGGCGGTGCCGGCGGACTACCCAACGGCGTCGTGGCCCCGGATGACGTAGGGCGGTCGGTCGGCCGCGCGGGGACGGCGGGGGCGGCCGTCCCCGGCGCGGGGAGGCCGTCCGCCGCCCAGGGCCACGCCGGAGGATCGGTCAGGGCGATCCCCGTCGCCACGGCGACGGCGACGAACGGCACGGCCCACCGGCCCCGGCGTCGCCGGCGGGGCGCCGGAGGGGGCGCGGGGGCCGGGCCGGCCAGCTCGTCGAGGACCCACTGCGGCGTCCGGCCGGTCGCGGAGGCCGGCAGCCGGGCGTCGTCGTCGGGGTGCTCGGGGTGCACACCGCTCATGTCGGCACCGTCGCGACCCTCCTGGAGCCGGCCCGCCCAGTCCGGGGGGTCAGCGCTGGCGTGCGGCCCACCACGCCCGGAGGGCCTCCTCGGCCTCCTCGCGGTCCAACGGCCCCCGCTCGAGCCGCAGGTCCTTGAGGAAGCGCCAGGCCGCCCCCACCTCGGGACCCGGCCCCAGGCCGAGGAGCTCCATGATGGCGTTGCCGTCGAGGTCGGGACGTACCCGCGCCAGGTCCTCCTGCGCGGCCAGTTCGGCGATCCGCTGCTCCAGCGAGTCGTAGGTCGCCGACAGCGCCGCGGCCCGCCGCTTGTTGCGGGTGGTCGAGTCCGACCGCACGAGCTTGTGCAGCCGGGGCAGGAGCTCTCCGGCGTCGGTGACGTACCGGCGGACGGCCGAGTCGGTCCACTGGCCGCCGCCGTACCCGTGGAAGCGCAGGTGCAGGAAGGTGAGCCGGGCGACGGCCTCGACGACGTCCTTGGGGTAGCGGAGCGCGGTCAGCCGCTTGCGGACCAGCTTGGCGCCGACCACTTCGTGGTGGTGGAAGGAGACCCGGCCGCGGTCCTCGTGCCGGCGGGTGGCCGGCTTGCCGATGTCGTGCAGCAGGGCGGCCAGCCGCAGCACCAGGTCGGGGGACTCGTGCGCCTCGTCGGCGAGCTCCAGGGCGATCGCCTGGTCCAGGACGGTCAGCGAGTGGGTGTAGACGTCCTTGTGCTGGTGGTGCTCGTCGATCTCCATCCGCAGGGCGGAGAGCTCCGGCAGGACGACGTCGGCCAGGCCCGCGGCGACGAACAGCTCCAGGGCGGCGCGCGGGGCGTCCTGCAGCAGCGTCTTGGAGAGCTCGGCCTGCACGCGCTCGGGGGTGATCCGGGCGAGCTCGCCGGCCAGCGAGGTCATCGCCGCGACGACCTCCTCGTCGGGGGCCAGCCCCAGCTGGGCCACGAACCGGACGGCCCGCAGCATGCGCAACGGGTCGTCGGCGAACGACTCGGTGGCGGCGCCGGGCGTGCGCAGCCGCTTCGCCAGCAGGTCACCCAGGCCGCCGAAGGGATCGGTCACCGTCCGGTCCGGGCCGAGCGAGACGGCCATCGCGTTCACCGTGAAGTCCCGCCGCGCCAGGTCGTCGGTGAGCGAGTTCCCCCAGGCGACCTCCGGGTTGCGTGACGTCCGGTCGTACCGGTCCGCGCGGTAGGTGGTGATCTCCACCCGGACCCCGCCGATGTCGGCGCCCACGGTCCCGAAGGCGATGCCGGTGTTCCACGTGGAACGGGCCCACCCGCGCAGCAGCTCGAGGATCTGTTCCGGACGCGCGTCGGTGGTGACGTCGAGATCACCCTGGCCCGCACCGACCTCACCGGCGCTGCCGGTACCAGCGGCCAGCAGGGCGTCGCGCACCGAGCCGCCGACCAGGTGCGCCTCGAAGCCGGCGGCGGCGAAGCGCTGCCCGAGCTCGATGAGCACGGGGGAGAGGTCCACGAGGGTGCGGACGGTCTCCTGGACGGCCGGGGGCACCGGTTCGGGCTCGGGGCGGCTCGGCGGGGTGGCGGACACGACGAGCCAGCGTAGTGCGGGCCCGGAAACGCCCCAGCCGGCTCCGCGCGGTCGACCGATGATCGTGGCCCCGCTGCAGGGTCCCGCCGCGAGCTCGCGAGCGGTGGGGGGCAGCGTGGTCCTTCTGCTCGCTGCGATGCTCCCGGAGCTGTCGTCGGACGCGCGCTACCCTCCTGACATGGCTGGGACGGGCGGGCGAGGACGCCCGGGCCGCCGGCTGCGCCGGGTCGACGAGACCTCCGCCGGGGGCCTGGTGGTGGCCGACGACGGCGTGACCGGGCCCCGTGCCGCCCTGATCGGCCGCACCGACCGCCGTGGCCGCCTCCTCTGGTCGCTGCCCAAGGGGCACATCGAGGCAGGGGAGACCCCCGAGGACACCGCCGTCCGCGAGGTCGCCGAGGAGACCGGCATCATCGGCGAGGTCGTCGCGCCGCTGGGGATCATCGACTTCTGGTTCGTCGCCGAGGGCCGCCGGGTGCACAAGACGGTGCACCACTTCCTCCTGCGCGCGGTCGGCGGCGCCCTCTCCGACGCCGACGTCGAGGTCACCGAGGTCGCCTGGGTCCCGTTGGAGGAGCTCAGCACCCGGCTGGCCTACGCCGACGAGCGTGCCCTGGTCGAGCGCGCCCCCGGACTCCTGGCCGACAGCGCGTGACCCGGCCGGCTGCCACCCGCGCCGGTGGCCGCCCCGCCGTCGCTCCCGCCCGGCCGGGTGCCGTCCGGCGTGCGGCCGCGCTCGCCCCGCTGCTGTCGGGCGCGCTCGTGCTCGGCGCCCCCCTCCTCGCGCCGGCGACCGGCCTGCCCCCGGCAGTGGCAGCACCGGCCCCCAGCGCCCCGGACGAGGCCGCGTCCGCCGACCGGCCCGTCCGCATCGACGTCGCCCGCTTCGAGCCCCGCACGGTGACCCCGGGCGCGCTGATCACCCTCAGCGGCACGTTGACCAACACCGGGGCGGAACCGATCACCGGGCTGACCGCGCGACTGCAGCGCGGCGACGTCCGCACCGACCGGCCCGAGCTCTCGGAAGCGGTCAGCGATCCCGACCCTGCGACCACCGTGCAGCCGGCGTTCACCCCGCTGCCGGGCGAGCTCGCCCCCGGGAGCAGCGTGGAGTTCAGCTACACGCTCGACTCCGCCGAGCTCCGGCTGGACCAGGACGGCGTCTACCCCGTCCTGTTCAACGTCAACGGCACCGTCGACGACGACCAGGAGCGCCGGGTCGGCGAGCTGTCGACCTTCCTCGTCCAGCAGCCCGTCGTGCCCTCCTCGCGGACCACGGTGGCCTGGCTGTGGCCCCTGTCCGAGCCCAGCCACCGCGACGCCTCCGGGGACTTCGTCGACGACGGGCTCGCCGAGGCCGTGGGCACCGGCGGTCGGCTGGACCGCGCCCTGACCGTGATCGAGCGGCTGCCCGGCGGCCCGCCCGCCACCGAGCCCGCCGCGCCCCTGCCGGTCACCCTCGCGCTCGACCCCGCCCTCGTGGAGGAGCTGGCGCTCATGGCCGACGGTCCCTACGCCGTCGACGGAGTGGCCGGCACCGGCACCGACGCGGCCCGGTCGTTCCTCGAACGGCTGCGCGCGGTGGTGGCCACCCGCCCGGTCGTGGCGCTGCCCTACGGCGACGTCGACGCCGACGGGCTGCAGGCCGCCGGGCTCCCGATGGTCGTCACCCGCAGCCTGCCGGGCACCTCGGAGGGCACCGCGCAGGACCCTCCCGGCCCACCGCCGGTGTCCGAGAACCCCGCCGTCGACGGGGGCGCGCCGCCCGCGGAGCCGGCCGAGGCATCCGACACCGGCGCGGGGACGGCGATCCTCACCGACGTCCTGGACGTCACGCCGATCACCGACCTGGCCTGGGCCCCCGACGGGTCCTACGCCCCCGCCACGCTGGACACGCTGCGCGCCGGCGGGATCGACCAGGTGGTGCTGGGCAGCGGCGCGCTCACCGACGGGGACTCCGCGGTCGGTCTGGACGGATCGGACGCGATCGCCCGCAGCTCGGTGCCGTTCGGCGCGGGGGCGCTGGACGTGCTGGTCGCCGACCCCACGCTGAGCGCCGTGGTCGGCACCGCCGAGGTGACGCAGGGCGGTCCCCGCATCGCCGAGCAGCGCTACCTGGCGGAGCTGGCCGCGCTCAACCTGCAGGCCCCACCGGGGAGCGAGCAGACGGTGCTCGTCGCCCCGCCGCGCGATCTCGATGCCGGTGTCGAGGGTGCCGGCGCGATGATCTCCGACACCGCCGGCCTGCCCTGGCTGCAGGCGGGCAGCGTGGCCGCGATCGGCGACGCACCGGCAGCCGACGCCGGCACGCTCACCGCACCGAGCACGGACACCGCCCTCGACCCGGCCGGGATGGCGGTCCTCGCCGAGGCCGTGGCCGCCCGGGAAGAACTCGCCGAGGCGATCCCCGGGAACGCCGACCTGGCCCTGCGGTCCTACGACGCCGGCATCGCTCGTGCCGCCTCGGTGCTCCGCCGCGACGACCCCGAGGAGTTCGTGGCCGCCGCCGCCGACGCGCGAGGCACGCTCGGCGGCGTGATGGAGCGCGTCACCGTCGTCGCCCCGGCCGACGGCACCTACAGCCTCGCCTCCAGCGACGCGCCGCTGGTCCTGACCGTGGACAACCCACTGCCGTTCCCGGTCGACGTCAGGCTGCACGTGGAGCCGCCGGCCAGCGGCGGTCTGGCCATCGGGGACATCGGCGTGCAGACCCTGGCGCCCGAGCAGCGCACGACCCTGCAGGTGCCCACCGAGCTGCGCCGGTCCGGCGGCTTCACCGTCACCGCGCAGGTGACGACGCCGTCCGGGAGCCCGTTGGGCGACCCGGTGGAGATGCAGGTCAAGAGCACCGCCTACGGCCCGATCTCCCTGTCCATCACCATCGGTGCCGCCGCACTCCTCGGCCTGCTGTTCCTGCGGCGCCTCGTGCGCTTCGTGCTCCGGCGGCGCCGGGGCGCCGTTCCGGGTGACGGCGGCGCCGGACCCGGGTCCCCGGGGCTGTCCGCCGCCCCCACGCGGAGCCCGGTGTGAGCGAGCGACCCGGCTCCCCGGGGAACCCCCCCGACGCCGTGGACGGCGCGCAGGGCGGCGACCGCCCCCGCGCGCTCCCGCTGCCCCCGCCGTCGGCACCCGCCCGGCCGGCACCGGGCCGCCGCAGCTGGGGCTCTCCCGCACCGCTGCCACCGGCCCCCTACCTGGCGACCCCGCCGAGCGACGCGGTCTTCGCCGCGCCGCCCACCACCGACGGCGGCCCCGCGGAGGCCGTCGTGGACGGCGCGGCCCGGCCGCCGTCGCCACCCCGGTTGCCACCCGTCCCGCCCGCCCGGCCGGGACGACCGGCCACGCCCGTGCCGCCGCTGCCGCCGCTGCGGCACCGCTGGGTGCCGGCAGCGGACGACACCCAGGTCTTCCCCATGCCGGTGCTGCCGCCGGTACCGCGCGCCGAGCAGGAGACCGACGAGGACGTCGAGCGGCGCGAGGGCGCGCCCGGCGCCAGCGGCGGCATCCTGCGGGCGGCCGGCACGATGGCGGTCGCGACGCTGGTCTCCCGGATCACCGGTCTGCTGCGCACGATGGTGCTCGCCGCCGCCCTGGGCGTCGGGTTGTTCGCCGACGCCTACAACACCGTCAACACGCTGCCCAACATCGTCTACGAGCTGCTCCTCGGCGGCGTCCTCACCTCGGTGATCGTCCCGCTGCTGGTGCACGCGCAGGAACGCGACCGGGACGACGGTGTCGCCTACGCACAGCGACTGGCCACCATCGCCCTGACCGGCCTGCTGGTCATGACCGCGCTCGCCATGCTCGCCGCACCGCTGCTGACCTCGTTGCTGGGCCTCGACGAGAACCCGGCGCAGTACCGCGTGGCCAACTGGCTGGCCCGGATGCTGCTGATCGAGATCGTCTTCTACGGGCTCGGCGCGTTCGCCCAGGCGATCCTCAACTCGCGGGGCGTCTTCGGGCCACCCGCCTGGGCGCCGGTGCTCAACAACCTCGTGGTGATCGCCACGGGTCTGGTGTTCCTCGCGGCGGCCGGCCCCGGCGAGCTCGAGCCGGCCACCATCGCCCCCGGGCTGGTGTGGCTCCTCGGCATCGGCACGGTGCTCGGCATCGCGGTGCAGGCCGTCGTGCTCGTCCCGCTGCTGCGCAAGGCCGGCATCCCGCTCCGGCCCCGGTGGGGGCTGCGGGAGACGGGCCTGCGCGAGGCCGGGACCCTGGGCCTGTGGGTCATCGGCTACGTGGCCGTGAGCCAGATCGGCGTCGTGGTGGCGCTGCGGATCGCCAACGCGGCGCAGCGCGCGGGCGGCCTGGGCTCCACCGCGTTCCAGTACGCCAGCCTCCTCTTCCAGATGCCCTACGGGATCATCGGTGTCGCGCTGCTCACCGCGCTGGTGCCCCGGATGAGCCGGGCCGCCGCGCGTCGGGACGTGCCGGGTGTGGTCGAGGACCTCTCGCTCGGCACCCGCCTCTCGGCCCTGGGTCTCCTGCCGGTCACCGCCGTCCTCACCGTGCTCGGCCCGCCGCTGGGCGTGCTCGCCTTCGCCCGCGGCAACACGTCGGTGGACGAGGCGCAGGCCATCGGCACCGCGCTCGCCGTCGGCGCCTTCGGGCTGCTGCCGATGGCGGTCACGCTCCTGCAGCTGCGGGTCTTCTACGCCATGAAGGACGCCCGCACCCCCACGCTCATCCAGATCGGCATGGTGGCCGTCCGGGTGCCGCTGCTCGTGCTGGTTCCCGTGGTGGTCGAGCCGGAGCTCGTCGTGGCCGGGCTGATGCTCGTCACGAGCCTCACCTACGTCGCCGGGTGGGTCATCGGCGACCTCGCGCTGCGCCGCCGGTTCGGCGGGCTGCGCACCCGCGAGACCTTCACCCCCCTCGCCCGGATCGCCGCCGTCTCGCTCGTGGCCGGTCTCGTCGGCGGTCTTGTCCGGATCGTGACCGGCGACCTGGGCGAACGCTCCATGGCAGGCTCGCTCGTCGAAGTCGTCCTCGGTACCGTGGTCGTCGGCGGCGTCGCACTGGTCGGTCTGGTGGTGGCCCGCGTTCCGGAGCTCCGGGAGCCCCTGGCTGCGGTCAGGGCCCGGCTGGGACGCAGGTGACCGAGGGCCGGCCGCTGGGGCCGACCGTGCCGGAGCGTCCGCCTCGGCGGCCGGAGCAGCACAGGGAGTCGACAGTGTCGATGGCGTCCACGACCACCGGCCTGCCCGAGCGTTACCGGCCCCTCGACCAGATCGGTCCGGACGAGACCACCCCCACCGGCGTCATCCAGAGCTGGCGCGCCAAGGACCGGGTCCTCAACCGCGACGTCGCCGTCCGGGTGCACGTGCCGGCCGGCCCCGCCGCCCACGCCTGGATCACCCGCGCGCTCACCGCGGGTGGGCTGGCCACCCCGGCGCTGGCGATGGTCTACGACGCTTCCGAGGGCAGCGGCGACCCGCAGGCACCGGGGGGCGCGGCGTACGTCGTCAACGAGTGGATCGACGGCGAGACCCTCGCCGACCGGTTGCGCTCGGGGCCGATGCCGGAGCGGGAGGTGCGGCTGGTCCTCCGCCGGCTCGCCGAGGGCGTGGCCGAGGCGCACCGGGTCGGGCTGGCGGTCGGCGGCCTGACGCTGGAGAACGTCGTCCTCCGGCCCAACGGGCTGGTCGGGCTGCGGGCCGTGCCGGCGGCCTCGGGCACCGTCCAGGGCGACATCACCGCGCTCGGCGAGCTGCTGGAGGCCTGCCTCACCGGCATCGGCCCCGGCGCTCGGCCGGCGTCCGGCCCGTCCGACCTGGTGGCGCTCGCCCGCCGGGCGCGCTCGACCGAACCGGGCCAGGGGATGTCCAGCGTCGCCGCCATGGCCGCGCTGCTCGCCGAGCGGCCCCGCACCGGACCCAACCAGGCGCTGGCGTCGTACCGCGGCGAGGACGCCGACGGTGGACGGCGCCGCCGCTCGCGGGACCGCCGCGGCGACAACGCGGCGCCGGTGCGGCTGGAGCCCGGCACCCTGCCCCCCGTGCCCCCGGTGCGCCCGACCGGCGAGGACGAGCCGGTGCCGGCGGTCAACCCGAGCCGGGACACCATCGTGGCCGGCCGAGCACTGCCTCCCGCCCCGTCGGCCGGTGACGACGAGCCCTTCGGGGTGCTGGAGCCGGACGTGATGTCGGACCAGGACCCGTACGCCGACCCGGTCGACCTCGACGACGACGAGGACGACGCCCGCAAGCACCGGCTGGTCGTCGTGGGCCTGCCGCTGCTCGCCCTGCTGGTGGTCATCGCCCTGGCGTGGTGGTTCGGGTCGAGCGTCCTGTCGGTGACCGACTCGGTGGAGTCCGAGATCGACGGGACCACGCCCCCGGCCAGCAGCGCCCCTGTCGCGGACGGCGGTGCGGAGGGCGACGACCCGGGGAGCGCACCCGGCCCGGTGGCCACCATCGCCGCCGCCCAGGTGTTCGACCCCTTCGGCGACGGCGAGCCGGAGAACGACCGCGCGGTCCCGCTGTCGTACGACGGCGACCCCGCCACCACCTGGTCCACCCTCAACTACCGCGGCTCCCCGGCGTTCGGGAACCTCAAGCCCGGCGTCGGCGTCCTCTACGACCTCGGGGGCGCCGAGGACCTCTCCGGCGTCACCATCCAGACGGCACTGCCCGGTGCCACCGTCGAGGTCCGCACCGCGGAGACGGCCGGGGCCGCTCTCGACGACTTCGCCGTGGCTGCGAACGGCACCCTGGAGCAGACCACCGACCTCGCGTTCGACGACCCGGTGACCGCCCGCTACGTGCTCGTGTGGCTCACCGGCCTGGTCGACAGCCCGGACGGCTTCTCCGCACAGCTGGCCGAGGTGGAGATCCGCACCGCCGGCTGAGGACGGACGCCGTCCCCCACCCCACCGGGGCACGGGACGGGCCCGCCCGGGAATGGCCCCCCTAGGATCGTCGTTGTGGCGACCGTGAGCGCGAGCACCGAGAACCAGCCGACGCCGGGCCCCGCCGTGACCACCGGCGAGATCGAGCAGCCGGTCATCCCCCCGGCCGAGCACGACGGCATCCGCGACCTGATCATCATCGGGTCCGGGCCCGCCGGCTACACCGCGGCCACCTACGCCGCCCGGGCGAACCTGCACCCCCTGGTGTTCGAGGGCTCGCAGTTCGGCGGCGCCCTCATGACCACCACCGAGGTCGAGAACTTCCCCGGCTTCCCCGAGGGCATCCAGGGCCCCCAGCTGATGGACGACATGCGCACCCAGGCCGAGCGCTTCGGCGCGGAGCTCGTGCCGTCGGACGTGACCGAGGTCGACCTCACCGCCGAGCCGAAGATCGTGAAGGTCGGCGACCAGGTGCACCGGGCCCACGCGGTCATCGTGGCCACCGGGTCGAAGTACCGGTACCTGGGCCTGGACAACGAGCAGCGGCTGCTCGGCCGCGGCGTCTCGGCCTGCGCCACCTGCGACGGGTTCTTCTTCCGCGACCAGGACATCGTGGTCGTCGGCGGCGGCGACTCGGCGATGGAGGAGGCCACCTTCCTCACCCGGTTCGCCAAGAGCGTCACCGTGGTCCACCGCCGCGAGGAGCTGCGCGCCTCGAAGATCATGCAGAAGCGGGCGCAGGACAACGAGAAGATCCGCTGGGCCCTCGGCAAGCAGGTCACCGACGTCCTGGGCGAGAGCACCGTCTCCGCCGTCCAGCTGACCGACCTCGCCACCGGGGACACCGAGACGATGCCGGTGACCGGCATGTTCCTCGCCATCGGGCACGACCCGCGCAGCGAGCTGTTCGTCGGCCAGCTGAAGCTCGACGACGAGGGCTACATCCAGGTGGACCACCCGACCACCCGCACCAACATCGACGGCGTCTTCGCCTGCGGCGACGTCGTCGACCACATCTACCGCCAGGCGATCACGTCGGCCGGCACGGGTGCCGCCGCCGCCATCGACGCCGAGCGGTGGCTCGCCGAGACCTTCGACGAGCGCTGACCGCGGGCCTGCCGGGCAACGGCCGGATCCGGGCATAACCGACCCGTCCGGCCGGTTGTCCGGGCAGGCACACCTCGTCAGCGCATGCAACGAGCCAGTCGACCGAGAGGGAGAACGACCATGGCAGGCAACACCGTGACGGTGACCGACTCCAGCTTCGCCACCGATGTGCTGGGCAGCGACAAGCCCGTGCTCGTCGACTTCTGGGCGGAGTGGTGCGGCCCGTGCAAGATGGTCGCCCCCGTGCTGGAGGAGATCGCCGCCGAGCACGGCGACAAGCTCACCATCGCGAAGCTGAACATCGACGAGAACCCGCAGATCGCCCGCGACTACCAGGTCATGTCGATCCCGACCATGACGGTCTTCCAGGGCGGCAAGCCGGTCAAGAGCATCATCGGCGCCAAGCCCAAGGGCGCCATCCTGAGCGACCTCGCCGACTACCTGTAGAAGGGCCACCCTTCCCCCCACGCCTCGCACGCTCGGCGCGGGACCCTGAAGGGCGGCCGTTCCAGCACGTCACCGGGCCCACCCGTCCCTCCGGACGGGTGGGCCTGCGTCGTACGGGGGGAGGCTGGTCCGCCCCCGGTGCGCCGTCCCCGGCGGGAGGGACCACAATCGGTCACACCATGGGAACCGACAGCCGCATGCAGCCTCTGGGGCGGGGGGACCGCGGGCCGGCCGTCGCCGACGTGCACGCCGCCCTCCGCAGCCTGGGCCTCCTCCCCGCTGCCGAGAACGGGAACGAACCGGGTCTGGAGTCGGCGGAGTACGACGCCGACACCGAGCTGGCCGTCCGCCACTTCCAGCAGGTCCGCGGCCTCTCGGTCGACGGGCGGGTCGGGGAGGAGACCTACCGGGCCCTCACCGAGGCCCGCTGGTCGCTGGGTGACCGGCTGCTGCGCTACGACCCGGAACGGCCGATGCGCGGCGACGACGTGACGAACCTGCAGGAACGCCTGCTGGAGCTCGGCTACGACGCCGGCCGGGCCGACGGCATCCTCGGCCCGGAGACCGAGGTCGGCCTGCGCGCCTTCCAGCGCGACTACGGGCTGACCTCGGACGGCACCTGCGGCCCGGCGACGCTGCGCGCCCTGCGCCAGCTGGGACGCAAGGTGACCGGTGGCCGTCCCCAGCTGCTGCGGCAGAGCGCCTCCTTCGTGGAGAGCGGCCCGCACCTGATCGGACGCCGGATCGTCGTCGACGCCGGCCACGGCGGTCCGGACACCGGCTTCACCGTGGGCGAGACGACCGAGGCGGACCTGGCCTTCGACCTGGCGTCCCGGATCGAGGGCGGGCTGGCCGCCGCCGGCGCCACCGTGTACCTCACCCGCGGCCGCGAGCAGAACCCGACGCCCGCCGAACGCACCGCCTTCGCCAACGACGCCCGGGCCGACCTCTTCATCGCCCTGCACCTGGATGCACACCCGTCCGAGCACGCCCGGGGGGTCGCCGCCTACTACTACGGCACCGGATCGGGTGCCTCGTCCACGGTGGGGGAGCAGTTCGCCAACCTGGCCCGCCGCGAGGTCGTCGCCCGCACCGGGATGCTCGACCTCGGCTCGCACCCCAAGACGTGGGAGCTGCTGCGGATGACGCGCATGCCGGCGGTCCGGCTGGACTGCGGCTACCTCTCCCACCCGGTCGACCGGCAGCTGCTGCTCGACGCGCGGGTGCGCAGCTCCATCGCCCACGGCGTCCTGGCCGCTGTGCAGCGGCTCTACCTCCCGGCCGAGTCCGACCCACCGACCGGCACCTTCGTCCTCCCCGAGAAGGCGTAGCCGGCCACTCGCCCCCAGGCCCCGGCCGGGCCCGAACGGTCCACCTGGCACCGGTGGTCCCACCAGGCGTCCATCCGCCCGCGCCTACACTCCTGAGGTGGCCACCATCCCGCCCGGCACGCCTGCCGGTTCCGGACAGCAGGGGGCGCACCTGGGTGCGCACCCCCATCCCGCGCCGCGTCATCCGCGGCTCGACCCGCTGGCCGACCGCTACGCAGCCCGCACCCACGGGATGAAGAGCTCGGAGATCCGGGCGCTCTTCTCCGTGGTCAGCCGGCCCGAGGTGGTCTCCCTGGCCGGTGGCATGCCTGCCGTCACCGCGCTCCCGCTGGACGCGGTGGGCTCGATGATCGGGGACCTGGTCTCGGGCATGGGCGCGCAGACGCTCCAGTACGGCTCGGGTCAGGGCGACCCGCGGCTGCGGGAGCGGATCTGCGACGTCATGGCGCTCGAGGGCATCACCGACGCCTCGCCGAGCGAGGTCGTGGTCACGGTCGGCTCGCAGCAGGGGCTGGACCTGGTCACCCGCGTCTTCGTCGACCCCGGTGACGTGATCCTCGCCGAGGCGCCGTCCTACGTCGGCGCGCTCGGCGTCTTCCAGTCCGCCCAGGCCCGGGTGCGGCACGTCGCCATGGACGACGACGGGCTGATCCCGGAGGCGCTGGAGCAGGCCCTGGCCGCGTGCCGCGCCGACGGCGACCGGGTGAAGTTCCTCTACACCGTGCCGAACTTCCACAACCCGGCCGGCGTGACCCTCTCCGAGCCGCGCCGCGAGGAGATCATGGCGATCGCCGAGCGCTGGGACCTGCTGATCATCGAGGACAACCCCTACGGCCTGCTGGGCTTCGACCGCGAGCCGATGCGGGCACTGCGCGCCCGGGACGCCCACCGGGTGATCTACCTGGGCTCCTTCTCCAAGACGTTCTCCCCGGGCCTGCGGGTGGGCTGGGTGCTCGCGCCGCTGGCCGTCCGGGAGAAGCTCGTGCTGGCCACCGAGGCGCAGGTGCTCTGCCCGCCGTCGCTCACCCAGTACGCCGTCGCCCGGTACCTGGACACCCAGCCCTGGCGCGAGCAGATCAAGCTGTTCACCGAGCTCTACCGGGAGCGCCGCGACGCCACGCTGGAGTCCCTGCAGGCGCTCATGCCGGCGGGCACCACCTGGACCCGCCCCGACGGCGGCTTCTACGTGTGGCTCAAGCTGCCCGCCGGGCTGGACGCGAAGCTCATGCAGCCCCGCGCCGTCGGCGCGCACGTCGCCTACGTCCCGGGCATCGGCTTCTACGCCGACGGCAGCGGCCAGGAGTACATGCGCCTGTCGTACTGCTACCCCGAGCCGGATCAGATCCGGGAGGGGGTCCGCCGGCTGTCCCGCGTCGTCGAGGCGGAACTGGACCTGCACTCCACCTTCGACAAGGTCGACACCGGCACCTTCCGGGCGATTCGGCCGGGCTCCGGCCACGACGCCGAGTCGATGGTGGGGCCGGCGAACAGCGACACGTACGAGGACGGCCGATGAGCGAGACCGCGCCCGCCGCAGTGCCCGCCGCGCCCGAGGAGCGACACCCGCTGCGGGCCGTCGTCCTCGCCGGCGGGCTCACCTTCGAACGCGAGGTCAGCCTCTCCTCCGGCACCCAGGTGGTCGAGGAGCTCACCCGCGCCGGCCTGGACGCCGAGCTGCGCGACGCCGATGCCGAGCTGCTGCCCGGCCTGGCCGCGGCCCCGGCCGACGCGGTCTTCATCGCGCTGCACGGCGCCACCGGCGAGGACGGTGCCCTCCGTGCGGTCCTCGACCTGGCCGGGGTGCCGTACGTGGGGTCGCCCGCGGCCGCGTGCCGGCTGGCCTGGGACAAGCCGGCCGCGAAGTCCGTGGTCCGCACCGCCGGGCTGACCACGCCGGACTGGGTGGCGCTCCCGCACAGCACCTTCCGCGAACTGGGTGCCGGTGCGGTGCTGGACCTGATGGTGGCCCGGCTGGGGCTGCCCCTGATGGTCAAGCCGGCGTCGGGCGGCTCGGCCCTGGGCGTGCAGAAGATCAGCCGGGTCGAGGACCTCCCGGCCGCGATGGTCAGCTGCTTCGCCTACGGCGACACCGTGATGGTGGAGCGCTACGTCGAGGGGGTCGAGGTCGCGCTCGCCGTCGTCGACCTGGGCGACGGGCCGGTCGCGCTGCCGGCCGTCGAGATCGAGCCCGAATCCGGGGTCTTCGACTACGCGTCCCGCTACTCACCGGGGCTCACCGAGTACCACGCGCCCGCCCGCATCCCGGAGGAGGCGGCGGCCCGCGCCGCCGAGGTCGCCGTCCGGGTGCACGAGGTGCTGGGGCTGGCCGACCTCTCCCGGACCGACGCGATCGTGACCCCCGACGGCGAGGTGCACTTCCTCGAGGTGAACGTCTCCCCGGGGCTGACCGAGACCTCCATGTTCCCCATGGCGGTCGAGGCGGCCGGCTACGACCTGGGCGCGGTGCTGGCCCGCCTGCTCGCCCGGTGCGCGGAGAACCCGCGCTGAACGTGGCGCAGCCGACAGAGGCCGCCTTCCGTCAGTGACGGAAGGCGGCCTCTGTCGTTACCGGTGGTGGATCAGGCGTCGGGACGACGCCCGGTGATGTCCGGCGCCATGACGCCGATGATCCGCTGCAGGTCGTCCACCGAACCGAACTCGACGACGATCTTGCCCTTCGACCGGCCGATCTGGATCTTCACCTTGGTCTCGAACATGTCCGACAGCCGGGAGCCCAGCTCCTCCACCCCGGGTGCGGAGATCCGCCGGGTGCGTCGCTTGGCCGCGGGCTCCTCGGCGGCCGCCAGCGCGACGGCCTCCTCGGTGGCCCGCACCGAGAGGCCCTCGGCGACGATCCGGGTGGCCAGCGCGTCCTGGCCCACCGGATCCTGCAGTCCGAGCAGCGCGCGGGCGTGCCCGGCGGAGATGACGCCGGCGGCGACCCGGGTCTGCACCTTCACCGGCAGCTTCATCAGCCGGATGGTGTTGGTGACCTGCGAGCGGCTGCGCCCGATCCGCTGCGCGAGCTCCTCGTGCGTGGCCCCGAACTCCTCCAGCAGCTGCTGGTAGGCGGCGGCCTCCTCCAGCGGGTTCAGCTGGACCCGGTGGATGTTCTCGAGCAGCGCGTCGCGCAGCATCGCGTCGTCGGTGGTGTCGCGCACGATCGCCGGCACGGTGCCGAGACCGGCCGCCCGCGCGGCGCGCAGCCGCCGCTCGCCCATGATGAGCTCGTAGCGCCCACCGTCGGACTCGCGCACGACGATCGGCTGGAGGAGCCCGAACTCCCTGACGCTGTGGGTCAGCTCCTCCAGGGCCTCGTCGTCGAAGACCTGCCGCGGCTGCTTCGGGTTCGGCACGACGTCCTCGACCCCGACCTCGCGCAGCTGCGCACCCGGGACGCCCACCGCGTCGGTCTCCGCGGCCGGGGACGGCGCCGGGGAGGGCACCAGGCTGACCGGCGCACGCGACGGCTCGGTCGCCTCCGCGACCGGCGAGGCGCCGTCCGGCCCGGTCCCGGAGCGCGGAGCCGACTGCTCGTCCCGCTCCGTGCCCGGCGCCGGGGTGGTGGGCGCGACCGGGGGAGGCGTGGGCGCCGGCCCGGTCGGGATGAGCGCCGCCAGCCCGCGTCCGAGGCCGCCTCGCTTCGTCATGACAGCTCCTCGCTGGCAGGGGTGGTCACTGGGAGTCCTGGCCGCCGAACGGCACCGACGTCTCCCCGAAGGCGAGCGCGCCGACCGGGGTGGCCCCGTTGCTTCCGGTGGACGCATCGAGGGGCTCGAGGGCCACCCCGCGCTGGGCCAGCTCGCGGGCGGCCTCCACGTAGCTGGTCGAGCCGCGCGAGCCCGGGTCGTAGGTCAGCACCGACTGCCCGTAGCCCGGCGCCTCGGAGACCCGCACGTTGCGGGGGATCACGGCGTTCAGCACGAGGTCCCCGAAGTGGTTGCGGACCTCGTCGGCGACCTGGTCGGCGAGCTTCGTCCGCCCGTCGTACATGGTGAGCAGGATGGTCCGCACCGCGATCCCCGGGTTGAGGTGCTGGCGGACCAGGTCGATGTTGTTGAGCAGCTGCCCCAACCCCTCCAGCGCGTAGTACTCGCACTGGATGGGGATGAGCACCTCGTCGCCGGCCACCAGCGCGTTCAACGTCAGCAGGCCGAGCGAGGGCGGGCAGTCGATGAGCACGTAGTGCGGGCGCCGTTCCCGCGGCAGCGCCGCCACGTACGCCTCGATGGCCCGGCGCAGCCGGTGCTCCCGGGCGACGACGGAGACCAGCTCGATCTCGGCGCCGGCCAGGTCGATGGTCGCCGGCACGCAGAGCAGGTTCGGGCTGGCGGTCGTCGGGTGCACCACCTCGGAGAGGGTGCTGTCACCGACGAGGGCGTCGTAGATCGACGGCGTGCCGACCGTGTGCTCGACGCCGAGGGCCGTGCTCGCGTTGCCCTGCGGGTCGAGGTCGATCACCAGGGTGCGCAGCCCGTAGAGGGCGAGCGCGACGCCGAGGTTCACCGTCGACGTCGTCTTCCCGACCCCACCCTTCTGGTTCGCGATCGTGATGACCCGGATGCGCCCGGGCGCCGGGAAGGGCTCCTGCTCGGCGGCGTGCAGGACACGCGTGGCACGCAGGGCCTCCATGGCGATGGGGCTGTCGAAGTCCGCGAGCCCACCGGAGGACGACGCGGTCGACGACTGGTCAGCGGCGAGGCTGCTGCGCAGCCGCTCGCCCGGGTCGGTCATCGCAGGTCCTTCCTCTGGCGCCGTTTCACGTGGAACGGATCGGGGTAGCAGTGCCTGTTCCACGTGGAACAGGACGCGGGAGCGCCGTCCGGCAGCCTCACCGGTCTCCCCGCGTCATGACCACCACGGTAGTGGCAGCGTCTCCCAGGGATGCACCGACGGCACGCGGTTCGATGTCGCGCATGCCGGCGGCGTGGAGTTCGGGCAGGAAGGCCGGCAGCTCGGCCAGCGCGCGGGCGCCGACCAGGGCCACCAGCTGGGTGCCTGGCCGGAGCAGGCCGCGGCACCAGCCGACGAGCCGGGGGAGTGGGGCGACCGCCCGTGCGGTGACCACGTCGACCCGGCCGACGGCGGTCACCACCGACCGGTCCTCGGCCCGTCCGCGCACCACGCGCCAGGTGGCGGACGGACCCGCGAGGTCGGCGACCGCCTCCTCCAGGAACTCGACCCGCCGGGCCATCGGCTCGACCAGGGTGAGGGCGATGTCCGGGCGGGCCAGCCCGAGCGGGATGCCGGGGAGGCCCGCGCCGCTGCCGACGTCGACCACCCGGGCGTCCCGGGGGACGGCCTCGGCCACTGCCGCGCTGTTGAGGACGTGCCGCTCCCACAGCCGCGGTACCTCGCGGGGGCCGATCAGGCCGCGCGTCACCCCATCGGAGGCCAGCTTGGCCACGTACCGCTGCGCCGCGGGCAGGGCGTCGCCGAAGACGGCGACGGCCGCCGGCGGCGCGGGCACCTCGGGGGCGGCCGGGGCGTCGGGCCCGGGACCTCCGTCGCTCACCTGTCGGGCAGGACCACGACGCGGCGGCGGGGCTCCTCGCCCTCCGACTCGCTGTGCACGCCGGCCACCGAGGCGATGACGTCGTGCACGACCTTGCGCTCGAAGGGGTTCATCGGGCTGAGCCGCTCCGGCTGGCCGCTGGCGGAGACCCGGCGCGCGGTCTCGCCGGCCAGCGAGGTGAGGTCCGCCCGGCGCTTGGACCGGTAGCCACCCACGTCGAGCATCAGCCGGCTGCGCACACCCGTGGACTGGGCGACGGCGAGGCGGGTGAGCTCCTGGAGCGCCTCCAGCGTGGCGCCGTCGGGACCGATCAGGTCGTCCAGCCGGCCGCCGACGATCGCGACCGACGCCCGGTCCCCTTCCACGTCGAGGTCGATGTCGCCGTCCACGTCGAGGATGTCGAGGAGCCGCTCGAGGTAGTCCCCGGCGACGTCGCCCTCGCGGACCAGCAGGTCGTCAGCGGTCCCACCGGCCCCACCCGTCTCGGCGGTCTCGACGTCGACGGGCTCCACGACGGCGTCGTCGCTGGCGGCGTCCGCGTCGGGCAGAGCGGGCGGGTTGTCTGTCACGGGCTGCTGCGGAGCACTCACGGGTGTTCCTCCCAGTTCGGTGCGGCGGCCGGGTGGCCCCGGTGGACTGTGTGCCGGGCGGGCCGGCTGGAAAGCGGTCGGGCGAGGGTCAGCGACGCTTCCGCTTCCCGCGGTTGGCCGGCCCCTGGCCCGCTCCGGAGCGGGAGTTCCGGCCGGCGCCGGACCCCGCGCTGCGCGAGCCGGTGGACCCGGTGGCCGTGGACCCGGTGGCCGTGGACCCGTTCCCCGTGGACCCGTTCCCCGTGGACCCGTTCCCCGTGGACCCGTTCCCCGTGGACCCGTCGGACGTCGGGTCGTCGCCGACGCGACCGTCGCCGTCCACGGTGCTCGACGGCGCGGCCGTGGTGGAGGCGGGGCGCCCCTGCTTGGGTCGCACCGGCTTCGCGCCCGGCTTCGGGGCGAGCGTCTTCGGGTCGACGGCCGGCTTGTCCGCATCCGCCTTCGCCTTCCCGGCGTCGGAGCCGGGCGGCGGCAGCTTGCGGAGGATGAAGAACTGCTGGCCCATCGTCCACAGGTTGTTCGTCATCCAGTAGATGAGGACACCGATGGGGAAGATGAAGCCGGAGACGAAGAGGCTCAGCGGCACGCCGTAGAGCATCAGCTTCTGCACCATCGCTGCCTGACCCTCGACGGGGCCCGAGCGCGCCATGATCTGCTTCTGCGTGAAGTACGTCGTGAAGCACATCACGACGATCAGCGCGAAGGCGACGATCCGGATGGTGGTGTAGCTGGCGATGTCCAGGATCGCCTGCTCCTTGGCGCCGCTCATGTTGAACGACGCGGAGATCGGCGCACCGAAGAGCTTGGCGCGTGCCGCCTGGTCGGTGAGCTCGTCGGTCCACGAGTAGAGGCCCTGCTTGTCCGGGGCCAGCCGGCGCAGGACGTGGAACAGCGACAGGAAGACCGGGATCTGCGGCAGGATCGGCAGGCACCCGGCCAGCGGGTTGACCCCGCGCTCCTTGAACAGCTTCTGCTGCGCCTGGGCCATGCCCTGGCGGTCGCTGCCGTACTGCTTGCGCAGCTTCGCCATCTCCGGCTGCAGCTCCTGCATCGCCCGCTGCGACTTCACCTGCTTGACGAACAGCGGGAAGAGGATCAGCCGGATGGTGACGACCAGGAAGACGATCGCCAGGACCCAGCTGAGCCCGGAGAGACCGGACTCGGCGGGCGGGTCGCCGAAGATCCAGTTCCAGAGCGAGTGCCACCGGGCCATGACCCAGGAGATGGCGGTGTACAGCCAGTCAAGCAACGGAGGACTCCTCCTGCGGGGTCCGGCACGCGGCCGGCGGGGTGGCCTCGCGGCCGGGGTCATCGGACGGCGCGCCGGGAGGACGTGCCGCTGTGCTGGACGAGCGGGCACCCGTCCCGGTTCCACGCGCCGGCGGGACGAGATCCACGCCGCCCGGGTGCCACGGCGCGCACTTGGCCAGCCGGACCAGCGCCAGCCAGCTGCCGCGAGCCGCTCCGTGCGTGCCGACCGCCTCGGCGGCGTACGCGCTGCAGGTCGGGTGGAACCGGCAGCGCGGCGGCAGCGCCGGGCTGATCGCCCGGGAGTAGAAGCCGACGGCACGCAGCAGCAGCCGCGCGACGGCGGAGCGCCGCGGGCTCGCCCCGGCCGGCGCGCTCATCGCCGGGAGGCCCGGTCGCCGAGGAGGCGGTCCAGGCCCGAGGCCAGGTCCCGGTGCAGCACCGCCGAGTCGGCGTCGGCTGCTTCGGGGCGGGCGCGGACCACCAGGTCCGCACCGGCGGGCAGGCGGTCGAGCTCGGCTCGCACGACCGCACGCAGGCGACGGGTCACCCGGTGTCGGACCACCGAGTTGCCCACGCTCTTCCCCACCACGAAACCGGCCCGCGCGGCCGGCGGCGACGCGGGGTCGCCGGCCGGCTGCTCGGGCCGTTCGGGGAGGTAGTGCAGCACCATGGTCGGCCGCCCGGCGCGCCGGCCGGATCGGACGACCGCGCTGAACTCCGGGCGCCGGCGCAGGCGTGCCTGCGCAGGCAGCACGTCAGGCGGAGAGCTTCTCGCGGCCCTTGCGCCGACGGGTGGCGAGGATCGCCCGGCCCGCGCGGGTCCGCATCCGCAGCCGGAAGCCGTGGGTCTTGGACCGGCGGCGGTTGTTCGGCTGGAAGGTGCGCTTGCTCACGAGGTACTCCCACTACACGACATCGGCGGTGCGCTCCCGTCGGTGGACGGACGCGCGCAGGGCGTCGGAGCGGCACGGTGACCGTCCCCGGAGCCCTGGAAGCTGGCACTGCGGACCGGCGCACCCAGGCCCGACCGCGCAGACTGGCGTGGCCGGGACACGGGCAGACCCGTCCACAGACTCCGGCCAGCATAGCCGAGGACCGGCGGGTGCCGGTGACCGACCGCCCATGGTGGCCCGAGCGGCCCGGGCGGAAGTCCGCGGCGCGCCGGGGAGCTCCCCCCGGGCCCGACACGCTCGCGCCGCGGGGAACCGGCGGTTCCGGCCCCGCAGCGTTGCCGGGCTGTGGACGGGGCTGTTAGCGTCGCCGTCGCTCCGCGTCGGGCGTCAGGGTCACGACGCGCGGGCCGACCCCGTCGGTCGACCGACCGCCGAGCCACTCCTCCAGCCGTCCGATCCGGGCCGTGACCAGCGAATATGCTGCACCGGCCGTCGTCCCGTGCGGAGCCGGCGCAGCACCTCTGCCGGCCGTGCACAGCCTGTGGACACCGATGTGGACCACAAGCGTTCGGATGTCCACAACCGGGGCACCCCACCGGTGGACGGTCCGCGGTTCGCGGAGGCCAGGTGCGGCCGGGACGGACGCAACCGGGGACGGCCGCGGGGTGGACAGCAGGGGAGGACGAGACGGCATGGCCGATGCCACGCTGGACCTGGCGACGGTCTGGGACCAGATCCGGGAGCGACTGGCGACCAGCCTCTCCCCGCAGCAGAACGCGATGCTGAACCTGACGCGACCCGTCGGGCTGTTCGAGGACACCGCCGTCCTGGAGGCCCCGAACGAATTCACCCAGACGGTGCTCGAGTCCCGCATGCGCCGGGTGCTCGCCGAGGCGCTGTCCCAGACCTACGGCCGCGACATCCGCGTCGCCGTCCAGGTGGAGGACTCCCCGGCTCCTCCGCCGCCCGCCGAGCCCGAGCCGACCCGGCGACCGTGGTCGGCCGTGGAGGCGCAACGGGCCGAGGAGGACCAGGCGACCCGCGACCGTGCCGACGACGGGCGCAGCGCGTTCGGCGTGCGGACCGACGTCGTCGGCACCGCCGCCCCCTGGGACCGGTCCGCATCCGCCGACCGGTCGGCCACCCCCGAGTTCCCCGAGGTCCGCGAGCTCCACCCGGCCGACGGCCCGCAGCGTCCGCCGGCCGACCGTGGCGCTCCGGAGGACTGGAGCACCACGACGTGGGGCCCGACCGGGCCCGCCCCCGACTCCGGCAGCCGGGACTGGGGCGGCGAGGACGAGCGGACCGCCGACGTGCTCCCCTTCGACGTCGACGCACCAGCGGGGGAGCCCCGCCGTTCCGGTGGCGGCTCGGCAGCCCGCCCCCGGCGCGCCGAGTCGGGCCGACCGGGCGGGCTGGATCCCGGCCTCAACCCGAAGTACGTCTTCGACTCCTTCGTCATCGGGAACAGCAACCGCTTCGCGCACGCCGCCGCGGTCGCCGTCGCCGAGGCCCCCGCCCGGGCGTACAACCCGCTGTTCATCTACGGCGAGTCGGGGCTGGGCAAGACCCACCTGCTGCACGCCATCGGCCACTACGCCGCCCGGATGTTCCCCAACGTCCGCGTCCGGTACGTGAGCACCGAGGAGTTCACCAACGAGTTCATCAACCTGGTGCACTCCGGCCGGGCCGAGGAGTTCCGGCGCCGCTTCCGGGACATCGACTTCCTGCTGATCGACGACATCCAGTTCCTCGAGCGGGCCGAGCGCACGCAGGAGGAGTTCTTCCACACCTTCAACACGCTGCACAACGCCAGCAAGCAGATCGTGATCACCTCCGACCGGCCGCCGAAGAAGCTGACCACGCTGGAGGACCGGCTGCGCACCCGCTTCGAGTGGGGGCTGATCACCGACGTCCAGGCGCCGGACCTCGAGACCCGCATCGCGATCCTCCGCAAGAAGGCGTGGGGCGAGCGGCTCCAGGTGCCCGACCAGGTGCTGGAGTTCATCGCCAGCAAGGTGCAGACCAACATCCGCGAGCTCGAGGGCGCGCTCATCCGGGTCACCGCGTTCGCCTCGCTGAACAAGCAGCAGGTCGACCTGCCGCTGGCCGAGCTTGTGCTCAAGGACCTGATCAGCGACGAGCAGGGCCCGCAGATCACCGCGGCGATCATCATGGCCGCCACGGCGGAGTACTTCTCGGTGACGATGGAGGAGCTGCAGGGCACCAACCGCAGCCGCACGCTGGTCAACGCCCGGCAGATCGCGATGTACCTCTGCCGCGAGCTGACCGAGCTGTCCCTGCCGCGCATCGGTGCCTCGTTCGGCGGCAAGGACCACACCACGGTCATGCACGCCGTCAAGAAGATCACCAACCTGATGAGCGAGCGGCGGGCCACCTACACCCAGGTCACCGAGCTCACCGCCCGCATCAAGAGCCGCGCCCGGCAGTAAGAGGACCCCTCCCTCTCCCCACTCGCTCGCTCGTGGCGAGCCTTGGGAGGGGCCGGCCGGACCGCACCGCGCCCACAACCGGCTCCCCGGAGCACTCCGCGCCCGCCAGCCGCTCGCCGGTTGCGCGCGGTCCGTCCACCTCGGGGGCCCCTCACGCGCCCGCTCGTGGCCTTCCCCGGCTCACCTGGCGGGGGTCCTGGCTCACCTGGTGGGGTCCTGGCTCACCACCGATCGTGAGCCAGGACCCAGAACGATCAGGTCACCTGATCAACATCGCGGAGGCCTGGTCCGGGGACGCCGGCGGTGACGGCGCGCGGCCGGAACGGTCACCGTCCGGACAGCTACCGGCCACCGTCCCGTGGTGGTCGACAAGTGGTTGTCCACACCTGTGTGGATCCCTGGGGACGACGGATCCGCAGGTTCTGGGCGCGATGACCCGCGCAAGGGCGCCGGAGGACGTCGACTCGTCGAGAAGTTGTCCCCAGGAATGTGCACAGACTGGGGGAAACCGCGACGACGTCGTTCCCCGCCGTCACGGGACGCCGCCGCCGGCACCCGGTCCCGCCGGCTCCGCCCGCTCAGCGAGCGCCTGACCTGGGAGAACACCGTGCCGGGCGACGCCGGGCTCACTCCGCCAGGGACGCCCACCGCACGCCACGCACAGGACCTGGGGACGGACCGGGGAGACGCAGGGGACAGCAGGTGGACCGCCGCGGGTCACGGTGCACAACCGTCGATCTGTCCACGTGTCGACAACAGGAGGACGCCGACCACCCACAGTCGGCCAACACCCCCGATCGGCCGCTGACCTGCGGGAAGGGCCTCGATCCCCAGCTTCCACACCAGTGATGACGAGGATGAAGGAGTTATCCCGGAAAATTCTCGAACCACACTCTGGGTGGGGACGCTGCGCTGCGAGGCTCCCCGGAGCGCAGCGGCAGGATCCGGATCAGCAGCCCATCGAGGGACCGGGGTTTCCCCACCGGGGGCTGCAACAGGCACGATGAGCACCGCAGCGGAGCCCTGGCCTCGCAGCAGTACGAACGACGAGCTCCGTGCCCGCGCCGTCCGCCCTCCCGGTGGCCGCAGGGCCGGACCGAACATGGGTGGGTCGAGAGATGAAGTTCCGGGTGGCACGTGAGGTGCTCGCCGACGCCGTCGCCTGGACGGCGCGCAGCCTGCCGCCGCGGCCGTCGGTACCGGTGCTGGCGGGCATCCTGCTCGAGGCCGAGGGGAACCAGCTGTCGGTCTCCGGCTTCGACTACGAGGTGTCGGCCCGCTCCGAGGTCGACGTGCAGACCAGTGAGAGCGGCCGCGTCCTCGTCCCGGGGCGGCTGCTCGCCGAGATCACCCGCGCGCTGCCCCCGCACCCGGTCGAGATCAGCGCCGAGGGCCCGCGCCTGGCGATCACCTGCAGCAACGCCCGGTTCAGCCTGCCGACGCTGCCGGTCGAGGACTACCCGTCCCTGCCCTCCATGCCCTCGGCCGCCGGGAACGTCGACAGCGACGTCTTCGCCGAGGCCGTCGCCCAGGTCGCGGTCGCAGCCGGGCGGGACGACACGCTGCCGATGCTCACCGGTGTCCGGCTGGAGATCGACGACGACCAGATCACCCTCGCCGCCACCGACCGCTACCGCCTCGCCGTGCGCGAGTTCGCCTGGCGCCCGCAGACCTCCGGGCTCTCGGCCGCGGTGCTGGTCCCGGCGCGCACGCTCGCCGAGGCGGCCAAGACGCTGACCAGCGGCCCGGAGATCACGCTCTCGCTGTCCTCGGGCAGCTCGGGCGAGGGCATCCTCGGCCTCTCGGGCAAGGACCGGCAGACCACCACCCGGCTGCTCGACGCCGAGTTCGTGAAGTACCGCGCGATCATGCCCAACGAGTCGCTGGCCAACGCCACCCTGCCGGTGGGCCTGTTCACCGACGCAGCGAAGCGGGTGGCCCTGGTCGCCGAGCGGGGGACGCCGCTGCGCTGCGAGTTCACGCCGGGGCAGGTCACCCTGCGGGCCGGGGGCAGCGACGACGAGGGGCAGGCGGAGGAGCGCTGCGACGTCGAGTTCGACGGCGAGCCGCTGACCATCGGGTTCAACCCGACGTTCCTGCTCGACGGGCTGGCCGCCGTGCACACCGAGCGCGCGCGGATGGACTTCACCAGCCCGCTGAAGCCGGCCGTGCTGTCCGGCGTCGAGGAGCCGGCGGCCGACGACGACAAGCCGGCGCCGGTCGAGCGTCCCGGGAGCTACCGGTACCTGATCATGCCGGTGCGGCTGCCGGGCTGAGCCACTTCCGCCCCGGGGCCCCTGCGCGGGCCCCGGGGTCGGCCGCCGGGCGGGAGCCGCCCGGCACGAGCACGATGGATCGCGACCACGACGGCGAAGAGAGGCGGGACCGTGCAGCTGGGGCTGATCGGGCTGGGCAAGATGGGCGGCAACATGGCCGAGCGGCTGCGCCGCGCCGGGCACGAGGTCGTGGGATACGACCGTGCTCCCGGCAAGCGCGACGTCGACAGCCTGCCCGCACTGGTGGAGGCGCTCACAACGCCTCGCGTGGTGTGGGTGATGGTGCCCGCGGGTGAGCCGACGAAGGCGACGATCAAGGAGCTGAGCGAGCTGCTCAGCCCCGGCGACGTCGTGATCGACGGCGGAAACTCGAAGTACACCGACGACCAGGTGCACGACGTCATGATGCGCGAGAAGGGCATCGGCTACATCGACGCCGGCGTCTCCGGTGGCGTCTGGGGCCTGGAGAACGGCTACGCGCTGATGGTCGGTGGCACCAAGGAGGACGTCGCCAAGGCGCAGCCGATCTTCGACGCGCTCAAGCCGCCGGCACCGCACGACGAGTCCGGGCAGGAAATGCCCGGCGCCGGGTTCGTGCACGCCGGCCCGGTGGGCGCCGGCCACTTCAGCAAGATGGTCCACAACGGCATCGAGTACGCGCTGATGCAGGCCTACGGCGAGGGCTACGAGCTGCTGGCCGCCGTCGACCTCGTCGAGGACGTCCCGGGCGTCATCGCGTCCTGGACGCAGGGCACCGTCATCCGCTCCTGGCTGCTGGACCTGCTGGTCCGCGCGCTGGAGGAGGACCCGGCGCTCGAGGAGATCAGCGGCTACGCCGAGGACTCCGGCGAGGGTCGCTGGACCGTCGAGCAGGCGATCGAGAACGCCGTCCCCGTGCCGACGATCGCGGCTTCGCTGTTCGCCCGCTTCTCCTCCCGCCAGGAGGACTCGCCGACCATGAAGGCGGTCGCCGCGCTGCGCAACCAGTTCGGCGGGCACTCGGTGCGCGCCGTCCAGGCGCAGGAGGCCGAGCGGCCCGCGTGACCGGGGAGGGCCTGAGGTGTACCTGAGGCACCTGCAGGTCGGCTCCTTCCGCAGCTGGGACCGGGTGGACCTGGCCCTGGGGCCGGGGCCGACCGTGTTCGTCGGGCGCAACGGCGAGGGCAAGACCAACCTCGTCGAGGCGGTCGGCTACCTGGCGACCATGAGCAGCCACCGGGTCTCCGGTGACGCTCCGCTGGTCCGTCACGGAGCGGCCCAGGCGGTGGTCCGCGCGGCGCTGCGCCGCGGTGACCGGGAGCTGCTCGTCGAGATCGAGATCAACCCCGGCAAGGCCAACCGGGTGCGGGTGAACCGGGCCGCCCTGCCCCGCCCCCGCGAGGTGCTGGGCCTGGTGCGCACGGTGCTGTTCGCGCCCGAGGACCTCTTGCTGATCCGTGGCGACCCCACCGAGCGGCGTCGCTTCCTCGACGAGCTGCTCGCCACCCGGACGCCCCGCCTGGCCGGCGTGCGCAGCGACTACGAGCGCGTGCTCAAGCAGCGCAACGCACTGCTGAAGACCGCCCGCCTGGCGCGCGGCAAGGCGATGGAGACCCTCGACGTCTGGGACGGGCACCTCACCGACCTCGGCGGTCAGCTGCTGGCCGCCCGCCTACGGCTGGTCGCCGAGCTGGCGCCGCACGTCGCCGAGTCCTACGCCGGCGTCGCCGGGGACGGCGCCGCGACCGCGGGCCTGGGCTACAGCTCGACGGTGCCGCTGGCCGGGGACGGCGCCGCCCTGCGGGCCGACGACGAGCTGCCCTCCGGGGCGGAGCTCACCGAGGCGATGCGGGCGCGGGTCGCCGAGCGCCGCGGCGACGAGCTCGACCGCGGCATGACGCTGGTGGGGCCGCACCGCGATGACCTGGTGATCCACCTCGGCCCCGCCCCCGCGAAGGGCTTCGCCAGCCACGGGGAGAGCTGGTCGCTGGCCCTGGCGCTCAAGCTGGCCACCTTCGCCCTGCTCCGGAGCGAGGGCGAGGACCCCATCCTGATCCTCGACGACGTGTTCGCCACGCTCGACGCCGAGCGGCGGGCGGCCCTCGCCCAGGTCGCACGGTCGGCCGAGCAGACGCTGATCACCGCGGCCGTCGTCGACGACGTGCCCACGGAGCTGCGCGGCACCCGGGTCGAGGTGGGCGGTGGCCTGGCGCTCGTGGTGAAGGACGCCGTCCCGGCCGGTGAGGGAGGAGCCCGGTGAGCGAGGACCGGCCGGCGCGGCCCAGCGACATCGCGCGAGCCGCGCTCGAGGCGGCGCGGGCCGCCTCGGCGGCCCGGCCGCGGCCCACCCGTCGCCGGATCGCCGGCCCGCGCCGCACCTGGACCGGGCCGCGCCCGGGCGCCGACGACCCCCAGCCGCTCGGCAACCTGGTCGACGCCCTGGTCAACCAGCAGGACTGGTCGGCCCGGACGAAGGTGGGCTCGGTGTTCGGCCGGTGGGACGCGATCGTCGGCCCCGACATCGCCGCGCACTGCCGGCCGCAGACCCTCAGCGAGGGCGAGCTGCTGGTCGTCGCCGAGTCCACGGCGTGGGCCACGCAGCTGCGGCTGCTGGCGCCGTCCATCCTCGGCAAGCTGCGCGCGCAGGTGGGCGGGGACGTCGTGACCCGGTTGCGCGTTGTCGGACCGACGGCTCCCAGCTGGAAGAAGGGTCCGCGCTCGGTGCGCGGCCGGGGGCCGCGCGACACCTACGGATGAGGCGCCCGCCCGGCGGGCCGGCGCCGGGGAGGACGATGCAGGTATGAGCACCCCCCGCGACGGTGACCGGGACGGCTTCGACGACGGCGACGGCCGCGGCTGGCGCGAGCCGCCGCACCTCGGCGGCGGCGGGGCCGGGGACGAGGACCGTCCCAACTTCGCCGACCGGCGGAGGACGCCCCGCGACGAGCCGCCGGCCAACCAGCCCTGGCAGCCCCCGGGGTGGGACCTGCCCGCAGCGGAGCCCGAGCGTCCGGCTCCGTCCCGGGAGGACGTGCCGCCGGCGGGCTACCCGCCACCGCAGGGCCCGCAGTACCCGCAGGCGCAGCCCCCGCAGGAGCAGCACCCCCAGCAGCAGTTCCCGCCCCAGGAGTTCCCGCCACCGGAGCAGCCGGCGCGACGGGGGCTGTTCGGCCGCCGCCGGCGCACGCCGGGCGCCGTCGAGCAGGTGTTCCGCTACGAGGGCGACCTGGTGGGCGCCCAGGGATGGGCGCTGCAGAACGGCTGGACGGTGTCCGACGGCACCGCTCCGGAGGACGCCCCCCTCGCCGACCTGATCGCCAGCGCTCCCGTGCGCGCCACCAAGGACCACCGGGCGGGGAACGTGCTGCGCGGCCGGGCGGGCACGCTCGAGCTGGTCGCGTTCGACGTCGTCTACGCGTCGGGCCGCTACCTCGTGCCGGAGTACGCGGTCACCGCCGTCCCGATGCTGGGCAGCGTGCCGGGCTTCCGGCTGAGCCCGGCCCGCTTCTGGCGGCACCGGACCGGCGGCCTCGTGCCGATGCCCAGCGGCGACGAGGCCTTCGACGCCCGCTGGCTGCTGCTGGCCGCCGAGGACGACCCGCGGCTGCGCCGCCTGGCCCAGGACCCGGCCGTGCACGCGCTGCTGCTCGGCAGCGACGACGGCGACGAGTTCTGGTCGGCTGCGGGGCACGTGGCGGCGGTCCGGCCCGACGGGCACCGGCCGCAGTTGCTGGAGCACCACACGCGGCTGCTGACGGCGATCACCGCCGGCCTCACCGCCGGCGCCTGACGGCGTCGCCCGCGGTGACAGCTCCGGCGGACGGCCCTGCCCCGGCCGCGCGGCTGGCCGACCTGCTGCCGCTCCTGCGCCCGCACCGCCGCCAGCTCCTGCTGGCCGCCGGGCTGTCGCTGGTCGGCGCGGCCGCTGCGCTCGCCCAGCCGGCTCTCGTGGCGCGGGTCATCGACGTGGTGGGTGCCGGCGACCCGCTGCTCCCCGCGGTCGGGCTGCTCGTGGTCGTGCTGGTGGCCGCGTCGGCCCTCTCGGCGGTGCAGCAGTTCGTCCTGCAGCGCACGGCCGAGGGGTTCGTGCTCACCACCCGGCTGACCCTGGTCGACCGGTTGCTGCGGCTCCCCGTGGCGGAGTACGACCGCCGCCGCACCGGCGACCTGATGTCCCGGGTGGGCTCGGACACCACGCTGCTGCGCGCCACCGTGACCGCCGGCGTGGTCGAGGTCGCCGGCTCGGTGGTCGTCGGGGTGGGCGCCCTGGTGGCCATGGCCGTGGTCGACGTCTGGCTGCTGCTCGTCACGGTGCTGGCCGTCGCCGTCGGTGCGGTCGCCGCCGTCCTCGCCTCCCGCGGCGTGCGCCGGCTGTCGCAGCGCGCCCAGGAGGAGGTCGGGGCGATGACGTCGGCGGTCGAGCGGGCGCTGTCGGCGGTCCGCACCATCCGGGCCAGCGGGGCCACGACGCGGGAGGTCGCGGCCGTGGGCGCCAGTGCCCGCCGCGCCTACGCGGCCGGCGTGCAGGTGGCCCGGCTGGAGGCGCTGGTCTCGCCGGCCGGCTCGATCGCCGTCCAGGGGGCCTTCCTGGCGGTGCTCGGCGTCGGCGGCTACCGGGTGGCGAGCGGCTCGATCACCGTGGCGTCCCTGGTCGCCTTCATCCTGTACCTGTTCCTGCTGGTCATGCCCCTGGGTCAGGCGATCAGCGCGTGGACCCAGCTGCAGACCGGCCTGGGCGCGCTCGCCCGGATCCAGGAGGTGCTCGCCCTCGCGCCGGAGGACGACGAGCGCCCGCAGCGCACCGGGTCGGGATCAGTGGCGCCGGTCGCCGGCGCACCGCTGCTGGAGCTCGACGGCGTCTCGTTCGCCTACCCCGACGGCACCCCCGTGCTGCACGGGGTGTCCCTCCAGGTCCCCGCCGGCAGCCGGGTCGCGCTGGTCGGCCCGTCGGGTGCGGGCAAGTCGACGGTCCTGGCGCTGATCGAGGGCTTCTACCCGCTCTCCGGCGGGGCGATCCGGTGGGCGGGCACCGACGTCCGGGACCTGCCCCGGGCGGCCCTGCGCGCCCGGCTCGGCTACGTGGAGCAGGAGGCGCCGGTCCTGGCGGGGTCGGTGCGCGACAACCTGCTGCTCACCCGGCCCGACGCGACCGATCCCGAGCTGTGGGCGGTGCTCGCCGACGTGGGCCTGACCGAGGTGGTGCGCCGGTCCCCGCGCGGCCTGGACGTGCTGGTCGGCGACGAGGGCGTGCTGCTCTCCGGGGGTGAGCGGCAGCGCCTGGCCATCGCCCGCTCCCTGCTCGCCCGGCCGGAGCTGCTGCTGCTCGACGAGCCGACGGCGAGCCTGGACGCGCGGAACGAGGGCCTGCTGCGCACGACGCTGGCGGCGGCGTCGGCGGGCCGGGCGCTGCTCGTCGTCGCCCACCGGCTGTCCACCGTTCTCGACAGCGACCAGATCGTGGTGCTCGACGAGGGCCGGGTGGTCGCCCGCGGCACCCACGACGAGCTGGTCGGCACGAGCCCGCTCTACCGGGAGCTCGCCGCCGCCCAGCTGCTCGTCTGAGTCCGCTGATGATCAGGTCACCTGATCGTCAGGGGTCCTGGGGCCCCGGCGCCGCTGCGCCCGGACCCCGCGCGGGGAGCCGGGGCGGCGCGTCGGCCCGTCCCCGGCGGCGCGCGG
>NZ_JBJHAK010000017.1:0-93421 GCF_054050975.1 Blastococcus sp. SYSU DS0828
CCGGATAGCCGTAGTACCCCAGCTCCCAGCCCAGCTGCCCCCACCGGGCGCGGATGTCACCGTCGATCGCCCGGGCACCGGCGAACGGCGTCCAGTAGATCGACCCACCCTGGAAGTGCTGCAGACAGCCGCCGTCGCGCAGCCCGCAGCGCACGGCGCTGGTCGGCTCGCCGAGCCGGCCGGCCGACCCGCCGAGCGACTGGTGCTTGGTCGTGATGGGCCCCTCGCCGACCGGTCCGTCGGCGGCCGTCCAGACGGTGACCGTCGCGCCCGAGTCCGTGGCCTCCGTCAGGCCGACAGTGAAGCCGCCGCCCAGCGTGATCGATCCGCCGGGCGTCAGCACCGTCTGCTGGTCCTGGTCCCACGAGGACTGCGCCGTCGGCGTGGCGTCCAGCAGCAGCGAGGTGTCGCTGGTCGGCCCGGGTCCGTCGACGCGGACCAGGACCCCGGGGCGGAGGTCGAAGTTCGCCGCGGGGTCGGCGAGCCAGGCGTCCCGCCCGACCGCGGCGCGGTACTCGACCCAGTAGCGGCCGCTCCCGGTGTCCAGCGCCAGCACCCGGAGTCCGCTGCGGCCGCCCATCGGGGTGAGCGTGAACGTGCCGCCGCTGCCGGAGGCGGGCACCACCTGCGCGGCCGACGACGGCAGGAACCCCAGCCGTGCGGCGTGCGGGGCGTTGAGGCTGCCCACCTGGTGCCACGAGGCGCCCATGACGTCGTACAGGTCGTGGTAGGCGACCGTGCGGCAGGGGGCTGCCTCGGGGGTCGCGTCGCACTGGCGCGCCGACGCGTGGCCGAGGCCGAAGTTGTGCCCGAGCTCGTGGGCCATCACCGACGTCGCCGTGTCCTGCACGTACACGTATCCACCCGAGCCCAGGCCCGAGCCCACCGTGCCGAGACCGTAGGAGCAGTTCGCCGTGCCGCGTGGGACGTAGAGCAGGAGGTGCTTCCCGGCACCGGTGGTCCAGCCGATCGCTGCGGCCGCCTGCCTCCACATGTCCAGCGGCGCGCTGCAGCCCGCCGCCGTGCTGATCCAGTCGCGGCTGCCGGTCACCGCGACGGTGACGGCGCCGTTGCTCTGCTCGTGCCAGAACTGCCGCACCGGTCCGTCGACGGCGGCGACGACGTCGGCCAGCTGCCGGCTGTCCCGCGGCGCGCCCGCCGGCTGGACCATCACGACGGTGACCGCATGGGTGGGCACGACCGTCTCCGCAGGGGCGGTGGCGGCGGCCAGCACCTCGGTCCCGACGACCTCGCGAGCGGGTTCCAGCCCGTGCTCCACGGTCGCCTCGTCGGCGATGTGCTCCCCCACCGTGACCGCGACGGTCGTCCCCACGTCGAGGTGGGCCAGGTCCCCGGTGGGGACGCGGACCGATCCGCCGTCCGGCACCTCGATCCAGCTCAGCAGCCCGTCCTCGCCGTGCTCGGCGTGCGGATCGGTCAGCCCCGACGCCGGCTCGACGTGCTCGGGGTCCGCCCAGGCGCGGACGAGCTCGCCCACGACGGTGTCGGTGGACCCCTCCTCCGCGACGGCGGGGAGGGCCACCAGCAGCGGACCGAGGACGACGGCCGCAGCGGCCGGGGCGAGCAGCCGTGGGAACCACGAGCGGGCAGCGGAGGACAAGGCTCTCTCCTCGTCGAGGGGCAGTCGAGCTGTCATCGGCAGCCCACCCCCCGTTCTGAAGCGGGGTCGCGCTCCCGGCCCCGTCCAGGTGACCGGGTCCCGGACCGCCGGCGCGCCCCGCGACGCGGGTCAGCGACGCCGCGGGGCGCGCCGGAGGGTGCGCACGAGCAGCAGCGTCGCGGCCACCAGCACGGCGGCGACAGCGGCGACGAGGGGCAGCGACAGCGCGCCGGGCGAATCGGAGGCGTCGGCCACCGGGTCCAGGGCGGTCGGACGGGTCGACGAGGGGATCCGGACCTCGGGCGCCCAGAAGGCCTCCGGGGCCGGTGCGACGGCGGGCTGCGGCGCGGCCACCGGGGGCGTGCCCGCCCGCGGCGTGGTGGCGACCGCGTCCGCAGCGTCCGCGGCATCCGCCGGCATCGTCGTCCCCTGGGGCAGGTCCGCCGCCGGCCCGGCGGTGCCGCCAGCGGGGCGGGGACCCGGCACGACGTCCAGCACCGCGCCGTCGTCGCCCACCTGCCGCACCGTGATCGTGAGGTCTCCCCCGGAGAGGGCCACGGCCGTCCCCACCGGGAGGGCGGACTGCAGGTCGGCGTCCCAGCGGTCGGCCGGGCTGGGCGTCCCGTCCAGGAGCAGGGACGTGTCGGGGAACTGGCCGGCCCGCCGCACCAGCACCCCGGCGTCCAGGCGGTACACGTTGTCCCGGCCGGCCAGCCAGCGGTCCCGGCCGGTCGCGGCGCGGAACTCCACCCAGTAGCTCACGCCCTCGGCATCGACCAGCCGGAGGGCACGCGGCCCCGCTCCCCCGGCCCACGGGGCGAGCGTCACGGACGTGGCCGCGTCACCCACGGCGACGGTGCGCTGCGCCGCGGCCGGGAGGACGCCCAGCGCGGCGGCCTGGACGGCGTTGAGCGAGCCGAGCTGGGCCCAGGAGGCGCCCATGACGTCGTAGAAGTCGCGGTACCCGGCGGTGCGGCAGACCCCCTCCTCCACCGCGCCGTCGCACTGCGCCGCCGAGGAGTGGCCGAGGCCGAAGTTGTGCCCGAGCTCGTGGGCGATGACCGCGGCCCCGTTGTCGCGCACGTAGAGCCGCCCGCCGGACGCGGGGGACGCACCGACCTGGGCGAGGGCGTACGAGCATGCCGGCTGCGTTGCGGTCTCGCCGCTGAGCCGGAGCAGCAGGTGCTTGCCGGGGCCACCGACGAACCCGACCTTCCGGGCGACCTCGTCCCAGAGCGCCTCCGGGTTCGCGCAGCCTGCGGTCGTGCTCAGCCAGTCGTGCCGAGCGGTGACGCCGAGGGTCACGGCGCCACCGGTCTGCTCGGCCCAGAAGCGGGACACCGGTCCGTCGACCGTCGTGACGACGTCGCGGAGCCGCGTCCCGTCGGGCGTGGTCCCGGCCGGCGCCACCAGCACGACCGTGACCTCGTTGGTCAGGCCGCCCCGCGGCGCGGGCAGCGGTTCGGGCGCCGTCACCGGGGGCGGGGCGAGGACGTCGCTCTCCAGCACGGTGCGGGCGGGCTCGTGGCCGTCCGCGCTGGCCTGGTCCTCGACCGCGCCCCCCACGGTGAGCGCCACGGTGGCGCCCGCCGGCACCCCGGCGACCTGGTCGGCGGGGACGCGGACCGCGCCCTGGGCGGTGGCGACCCAGCTCAGCCGCGTGCCGTCGTCGGCCCCCCCGGCGTGGTGGCCCTCCTGGCCCTCCGCCCACACGTGCACGAGCTCACCGACGAGGGTGGTCGTGCCGCTGTCGGCAGCGGCGACGGCCGGCGCGGCCACGGCGCCGAGGGCGGCGACGAGCAGGGCGCCGGCCAGCCCGAGGAGGCGGGAGGAGCGGCGGCCGCGGCGGAGGTCGTGGTCAGGAGACATCGACTCCTGAATCGGCGGCCGCGCGCCGGATCGGCACGGATCGCCGGATGTTGAGCCGAACTCCCGTCACACCCGCCGCAGGTGCCCCGGGTCCCCCCGGGGCACCGGCTCAGGCCAGGTCGTCGGCCCCCATGAGACGGCGCCCGGCCTCGGTGATGGAACCCGACAGCGACGGGTAGATCGCGAAGGTCTGCGCGAGGTCGTCGACGGTGAGCCCCTTGGTCACGGCCAGGGCGATCGGCAGGACGAGCTCCGACGCCCCCGGCGAGACGACGACCCCGCCGACGATCACCCCGGTGGAACGCCGGGCGAACAGCTTCACGAAGCCGTCGTGCAGGTCGCTCATCTTGGCCCGCGCGTTGGTCGCCAGCGGCAGCCGCACCGCTTCGACGTCGGCGTTCTCGGCGAGCGACTTCTCCTGCACGCCGACGGTGGCGATCTCGGGGTGGGTGAAGACGTTGGCGGCCACCGTCTTGAGCTTGATCGGCGCCACGGCCTCGCCCAGCGCGTGCCACATCGCGATCCGGCCCTGCATGGCGGCCACGGAGGCCAGCTGGAAGACGCCGGTGACGTCACCGGCGGCGTAGATGCCCGGTACCGAGGTGCGGGAGACCCGGTCGACGACGACGTGCCCGGCCTCGGTCACCTGCACGCCGGCCCGCTCGAGCCCGAGGCCGGCGGTGTTGGGCACGGTGCCGACGGTCATGAGCGCGTGCGAGGCCTCGACGCAGCGCCCGTCGGTGAGCTCGACGGAGATGCCCTTCTCGGTGCGCCGCACGCCGGCGGCCCGGCCGCGCTCGAGGCGGCCGCCGCGGGACTGGAAGACCTGCTCGAGCACCTCGGCGGCGTCGGAGTCCTCCCCCGGGAGCACCCGGTCGCGGGAGGAGACGAGGGTCACCGGCACGCCGGCCTCCAGGTAGCCGGAGGCGAACTCGGCCCCGGTGACGCCCGACCCGACGACGACCAGGTGCTCCGGCGGCTCCTGGAGGTCGTAGACGTCGCGCCAGTCCAGGATCCGCTCGCCGTCGGGCTCCGCACCGGGCAGCACCCGAGGGTCGGCGCCGGTGGCGATGAGGACCACGTCGCCCTCGACCGTGTCCACGACCCTGCCGTTCCGGTCGAGGACCTCGACCTCGTGGGCGGCCAGACCGGGTTCGTCGTCGGCGAGCCGGCCCTGCCCGGCGACGATCCGCACGCCTTCGGCCTCGAGCCGGGCGTGGATGTCGGCCGACTGGGCCATCGACAGGTTCTTCACCCGCTGGTTGGCCGCGGGCAGGTCCAGGCTCACGGTGGCGAGCTCCGCGCCGTGCACGCCGAGGACGGCGGAGTCGCGCACCGACGTCATGGCGCCGGCTGCCGCGATGAGGGCCTTGGAGGGCACGCAGTCGGTGAGCACGCTGGCCCCGCCGATGCCGTCGCGCTCGATCACGGTGACCTGCGCGCCGAGCTGCGCGGCGACCAGCGCAGCCTCGTAGCCGGCTGGGCCACCACCGATGATGACGATGCGGGTCATGGGTCCATCTTCCGTTGCCGGTCGGTCCGTCGCCGCCATTGTCCCCGGTCGATCCCGGCGCGGCGCCACCGCCCGCCGTCGGCGCACCGGGCGCCCCGTCGGCAGCGGGCTGCCCGCGCCAGGAGTGGGGGCGGGACGGCCGCTACCGCCGGCGCGCCACCTCGGGACGATCGTCGAGGTTGCCGCGACGCCCGGCGCTCCGGGCGACGACGTGCGCGAGGTCCCGGGACGCCGTCATCGCTCCGGCCCCAGGGGTCTGCGCACCTTCCCTCGGAGCGGCCGCCGGGCGGCTGGGGACCGGGATGGCGTCGCGCCAGGACCTGTCGCGTCCGTCGTGGACCGGGAGACCGGCCGGGCGCTCGTCGCGAGGGGCGGTCGACGCGGCCGCCGGCACCTCCGCCGCGGGGGCGGGCAGGGCGAGCCGGACGAGGTCGCGCTCCACCGCCCGCCGCAGGCGGGGGCCGAAGGGGCGCTCGACGAAGCGGTGGATGGCATAGGCCGCGACGAGGACGATCGACGTGACGACGGCGAGCGTGGCGTACGCCGGCAGCACCGGGGAGATCTTCTGGATGAGGACCCATCCCGGGATCTCGTGCACCAGGTACAGGGGGTAGGTCAGCGCACCGGCGGTGGTGAGCCAGCGCCAGTCGAGGCGGGCCACCGGGGTCAGCGTGGCCAGCACCACCGCGCCGACGCAGCCGAACATCACGAGGGTCAGGGTGCCCATCGACACCTCGACACCGGCGACCCGCTCCGACCACGGGATGTAGTGGTCCTTGCAGATCCACAGTGCGGTGGCGACGTTCACCCCGAGGATCAACCCGGTCGGCAGGTCCCAGCCGAAGCGGTGGGCCAGGTAGAGGACGATCCCGATGCAGAAGAACGGCGCGTACGTCGGCTCAAGGAAGGCGATCCCCAGCGGGGTGCGGCCGACCATCGCCCCGAGCAGCGGCCACGCGAGGCAGAACAGCAGCATCCGGCCACGGGTGAAGCCGCCGGCGAGGCCGACCAGCGCGAGGAGCACGTAGAACTTCAGCTCGATCCACAGCGTCCAGAAGACGCCGTCGACGTGCGCGACCCCGAAGGCGGTCTGGAACATCGTGAGGTTGACGAGCACCCCCGCCAGCCCGAGGTCCTCCCAGTGCTTCATGATCGGGAAGATCCAGAGCACGATCGCGATGATCACGACCGCCGCCCAGTAGGCCGGGTAGAGGCGCCCGACGCGCGAGGCGATGAAGCTGGGCATCGAGCGACCCCAGGCGCTCATCAGGATCACGAAACCGCTGATCATGAAGAACAGGTACGGGCCGAACCCGCCGTAGACGGTGATCGCGCTCAGCCGCGGGAAGACCTCACCGACGTTCTCGTCCCAGCCCGGGTTGTCCCGGCCGGTGAAGTGGAAGGCCACGACGGCGAACGCCGCGACGAAGCGCAGGCCATCGAGCGCCCGCAGGCGCAGTCCGTCCGTGACCCCATCGGCGTTGCGCATCTGGACCTCTGTTCCACGACTGGCATCTCCGGTCGACAAATCGACGTTAAGTCGAAACCGGTGCCAATCTGTGGCGACTCACCTACCGACAGTCATGCCAGTGGCGGGTGTGACGACTGCGTCCCGATGGACCAGTCCGTCACGTCTCCCCGCGACCGGCGCCGGCGTGGAAGGTCTGCAGGAGCTGCCGAGCCGCCAGCGCGGGGGTGAGCTCCCCCGCCAGCACTGCCTTCTCCAGGTCGGGGACGGCGGCGCGCACGCCGGGGTGGGCCCGGAGCGAGTGCTCCAGCCCGTCGCGCACCAGCTGCCAGGTCCAGCGGACCTGCTGGGCGCGGCGGCGCTCGTCGAAGGCGCCCGACGCCTTGGCCCGCTCCTGGTGCTCGACCAGCTTGGCCCACACCTCGTCGAGCCCCTCGCCGGTGAGGCCGGCGCAGGTGAGCACCGGCACGTCCCAGCCGGAGCCGCGCCCGCGCAGCAGCCGGATGGCCTGCGACAGCTCGCGCGCGGCCTTCCGGGCGTCGACCGCCGCCGGTCCGTCGGCCTTGTTGACGGCGATGACGTCGGCGATCTCGAGGATGCCCCGCTTGATGCCCTGCAACTGGTCGCCGGTGCGCGCGATGGTCAGGAAGAGGAACGAGTCGACCATCTCGGCGACGGTGATCTCCGACTGCCCGACACCGACGGTCTCCACCAGGACGACGTCGTAGCCCGCCGCCTCGACGACGACCATCGACTCGCGGGTGGCCTGCGCGACCCCGCCGAGCGTGCCGGAGGTGGGCGAGGGCCGGATGAACGCGTGCTCGTCCACCGCCAGCCGGGCCATGCGGGTCTTGTCGCCCAGGATCGAGCCGCCCGAGCGGGCCGACGACGGGTCGACGGCGAGCACGGCGACCTTCGACCCGCCGGCCGTGAGGTCCACCCCGAGCTGGTCGATGAAGGTCGACTTGCCCACGCCGGGCACGCCGCTGATGCCCACGCGGCGAGCTCCCCCGGCGTGCGGCAGCAGCTCGACGAGCAGCTCCTGCGCCTTCTCCCGGTGGTCGGCCCGCCGGCTCTCGACCAGGGTGATGGCGCGCGCCACCACCCGCCGGTCGCCGGCCAGCACCCCCTCGACGAGCGCGGGGACGTCGACGTCCCGCGGCATCAGTGCCCCAGACGCTCGGACAGCGTCCGCAGCAGCTCCTGCGCCGCCTCGGCGATGACCGTGCCGGGCGGGAAGACCGCGGCGGCGCCCATCTCCCGGAGCGCCGGCACGTCGTCGGGCGGGATGACCCCGCCCACGACGATCAGCACGTCGTCCGCGCCGAGCGCGGCCAGCGCGTCGCGCAGCGCGGGCACCAGCGTGAGGTGACCGGCGGCCAGCGACGAGACGCCGACGACGTGGACGTCGGCCTCCACCGCCTGCCGGGCGACCTCGTCGGGGGTCTGGAACAGCGGGCCGACGTCGACGTCGAAGCCGAGGTCGGCGAAGGCGGTCGCGATGACCTTCTGCCCGCGGTCGTGCCCGTCCTGGCCCATCTTCGCCACCAGGATGCGCGGCCGCCGGCCCTCGGCCTCGGCGAACTCCTCGGCCAGCCGGCGCGTCTCCTCCATCGGCCCCGATGCTCCTGCCTCGTCGCGGTAGACGCCGGAGATGGTGCGCACCTGGCCGGCGTGCCGGCCGTAGACGACCTCCAGCGCGTCGGAGATCTCCCCGACGGTCGCCTTGGCCCGCGCGGCGTCCACGGCGAGCTTCAGCAGGTTGGTCCCGAGGTCGTTGCCCCGGCGCCCCTCGGCGGCGGCGCGGGCGGCATCGGTGAGCCGGCCCAGCGCCTCGGTCACGGCGCGGCCGTCGCGGTCGGCACGCAGCTGCTCGAGCTTGGCCTTCTGCTGGGCGAGCACGTCGGCGTTGTCGACCTTGAGGACCTCGATCGCCTCGTCGGCGTCGACCCGGTACTTGTTCACGCCGATGACCGGCTGGCGGCCGGAGTCGATCCGCGCCTGGGTGCGGGCGGCGGCCTCCTCGATGCGCAGCTTCGGGATGCCGTCGTCGATGGCCTGCGCCATGCCGCCGTGCTCGGCGACCTCCTGGATGTGCGCCCAGGCGCGGCGGGCCAGGTCGTAGGTGAGCTTCTCGACGTAGGCCGAGCCGCCCCACGGGTCGACGACGCGGGTGGTCCCCGACTCCTGCTGCAGCATCAGCTGGGTGTTGCGCGCGATGCGCGCGGAGAAGTCGGTGGGCAGCGCGAGCGCCTCGTCCAGGGCGTTGGTGTGCAGCGACTGGGTGTGGCCCTGGGTCGCGGCCATCGCCTCCAGGCAGGTGCGGACGACGTTGTTGTAGACGTCCTGCGCGGTGAGCGACCAGCCCGAGGTCTGCGAGTGGGTGCGCAGCGAGAGCGACTTGGGGTTCGTCGCGCCGGCCTCCTTCACCAGCTTCGCCCACAGCAGGCGCCCGGCCCGCAGCTTCGCCACCTCCATGAAGAAGTTCATGCCGATGGCCCAGAAGAAGCTCAACCGCGGCGCGAACGCGTCGACGTCCATCCCGGCGGCCTGGCCGGCCTTGAGGTACTCCACGCCGTCGGCGAGGGTGTAGGCCAGCTCCAGGTCGGCCGTCGCCCCGGCCTCCTGGATGTGGTAACCGGAGATCGAGATGGAGTTGAACCGCGGCATCTCCTTCGAGGTGAAGGAGAAGATGTCGCTGATGATCTGCATCGAGGGCTTGGGCGGGTAGATGTAGGTGTTCCGCACCATGAACTCTTTGAGGATGTCGTTCTGGATGGTGCCGGTCAGCTGCCCCGGCGCCACGCCCTGCTCCTCGGCCGCGACGATGTAGAGCGCGAGCACGGGCAGCACGGCGCCGTTCATCGTCATCGAGACGCTCATCCTGTCCAGCGGGATGCCGTCGAACAGCTGGCGCATGTCCAGGATCGAGTCGATCGCGACGCCGGCCATGCCCACGTCACCGACCACGCGCGGGTGGTCGGAGTCGTAGCCGCGGTGGGTGGGCAGGTCGAAGGCGATCGACAGGCCCTTCTGCCCGGCGGCGAGGTTGCGCCGGTAGAACGCGTTGGACTCCGCCGCGGTGGAGAAGCCCGCGTACTGGCGGACCGTCCACGGCTGCGTCGTGTACATCGTCGGGTAGGGGCCGCGCAGGAACGGCGGCAGCCCGGGCAGGGTCTCCAGGAAGTCCAGGCCCCCCAGGTCGGCGGGGGTGTACAGCGGCGGGACGGCGATGCCCTCGGGGGTCTCCCAGGTCGCCTCCGCCACGCCGCGCCCGGTCGCCTCCTCGAAGGCCTTGGCCCAGTCGTCCGCCGAGGTGCCCGCCGACGGGGTGCCCAGCTCGACGTCGCCGAAGTCGGGGATCGCACTCATGCTCGGACCTCCAGCTGCTCGTGGACCGTCCGGAGCGCCGCGAGGGCGTCGCATCCGGCGAAGACGTACCCGTCGACGCCGTCGACGGCCAGATCGGGCTTGCCGGCCAGCCACACCTGCGTGGCGCCGGCCTGCTTGAGCTCCCCGGCCAGCGAGGCCGCGGTCTCGGCGTAGTCCTTGTCGGTGCCGCAGATGCAGGCCACGGTGGTGCCCGCCTCCGCCAGGCCCGATGCCCCGTCGGCGGCCGGCGTGGCGAGCCCACCGGCCTGGAACAGGTTCGCCGCGAACGTGGCGCGCGCGGTGTGCCGGGCGATCGGGCCGAGCGTGGCGAGGTAGACGGCGGGCCGCTCCCCACCCGCCGACGCCGCCGCGTCGGCGGCGTCGCGCAGCTCCTCGAACTCCTGAGCGGCCCGCACCCGGGGCAGCCCGCCGGTGGCCGGCAGCACCTCGGCGGCCGGCCGGCGCTCGGGCAGCTTCTCGGTGAGGTTGGGGAACTCGCTGACGCCGGTGATCGCGTCCGCCCGCGTCGCCAGCCGCTTCGCGCGCGCGTCCCACGCCTGCGCGATCCGGTCACGGACGAGCCCCGAGGAGAGCGCCGCCGCCAGCCCGCCGGCCCGCTCGATCTCGGTGAACCAGGCCCAGGCCGCCCGAGCCAGCTCGTCGGTGAGCGACTCCACGTACCAGGACCCACCGGCGGGGTCGAGCACCCGGCCGAGGTGCCCCTCCTCCACGAGCAGGTTCTGCGTGTTCCGCGCGATCCGGCGGGAGAAGGCGTCGGGCAGCCCGAGCGCGGCGTCGAACGGCTGCACGGTGACGACGTCCGCGCCGCCGACCCCGGCGGCGAAGCAGGCCACGGTGGTGCGGAGCATGTTGACCCACGGGTCGCGCTTCGTCGTCATCACCGAGGAGGTGACCGCGTGCTGGCGCTGGGCGCGCGCCGCGGGCGAGGCGCCGCTGACCTCGCCGACCCGGTCCCACAGCCGCCGGGCGGCGCGGAGTGCGGCGATGGTCGTGAACTGGTCGGCCGAGGCGGCGTAGCGGAACTCGAGCTGGGCGATCGCGTCGTCGACGCCCAGCCCGCCGTCGGTCAGCGCCCGGAGGTAGGCCACCCCGGCGGCCAGCGAGCAGCCGAGCTCCTCGACCACCGAGGCGCCGGCGTCGTGGAAGACCGTGCCGTCGACGACGATCGCGCGCAGGCCGGGATGGGCCGCGGCGCGGCGGGCGACGTCGGCCAGCCCGGAGAGGTCCTGCTCCTCGCCCGAGGCGGCGTGCACCCCGAGCGGGTCGAGGCCCAGTGAGCCGCCGGGCGCGAGGTCCGTGCGGCCCTCGACGAGGTCGAGGAAGGCCGCGGCAGCGGCCGGTCCACCCTGCACGCTCACCGGGGCCAGGTCCAGGTAGACGTCGGAGAGGACGTCGCCGAGGGAGTCGACGGGAACGGCGCCCTCGCCCACGACCAGCCACAGCGAGGTGACGCCGTTCTCCAGGTCGGCGGCGATCGCCTCCCGGGTGACGGCGACGTCGGGGTGGGCGTGCCGCTGCCGGATGTCCCACCCGCCGGACGCGCCACCCTCGGCGCCGCCGGACGCGGTGACCTCGGTCGACCCGGCCGGCCCGCCGGCGGGGCGGGCTCCGCGAACGAACGGCGGCAGGCCCGGCACCCCGACGCCCGTGGGGAGGTCGCCGGCGTCTTCGGCGGTGTAGAGCGGCGCCACCGTCACACCCGGGGCCACCGGGCGGCGCAACGCGTCCTCGACCGGGTCGGGGAGGTCCTCGCGGCCGGCCTTGCGCAGCACGCCGGCGACCAGTTCGCGCCACTGCTCGCGGGTCACCGCGTCGAAGTCGCCCGCGAGCACCAGGTCGTCGGGGACCGCGTGCTCGGCCGGCACGTCGGCGTCAGCCGGTGCGCTTCCCGGACCGCTGCTGGTCTGCTGGTCGGTGGAACTCATCCTCGGGTTCCCGCCTCTCGTCCAGGGCTCGTCGGGCAGAAGTGTCTCCGGGCGCGGGTCGGCGCGTGCGAGGGGGTGCCTGGACGCCGGTCGCCGCGGGCTCGGCGTCGGCCTCCAGTGCCAGCAGCGCCGTGCGGGCGAGCAGCCGCACGCCGACGCCGAGGGCCCGCTCGTCGACGTCGAAGGTGCCCCGGTGCAGGTCGAGCGGGGCGCCGCCGCCGTGGGTGCCCAGCCGGGCCAGCGCGATCGGCATGACGTCGGCGAACCAGCCGAAGTCCTCCCCGCCCATGCTCTGCGGCGACAGGACCAGGCTGTCGGCGCCCACGGTGCCCAGCGCCGCCGTGCGCAGCAGGGCGACCGCCCGCGGGTCGTTCACCACCGGTGGCACACCGCGGATGTAGTCCACGTCGACCTGCGCGCCGGTCGTGGCGACGACCCGCTCCACCAGGGAGCGCAGCAGGTCCTCCGCGTCCTTCCAGGCCTCCCGGTCGAGCACCCGGACCGTGCCGCGGAGCGTGCCGCGCTGCGGGATGGCGTTGGCCGCGACCCCGGCGTTCACCGCGCCCCAGACCAGCGACATCCCCGCCCGGGGATCGACCTGCCGGGAGAGCAGCGAGGGCAGGTCGGTGATCAGCCGGCCGAGGGCGTCGACCAGGTCGACGGTGAGCTGCGGGCGGGCGGTGTGCCCGCCGGGCCCGGTGAGCGTGATGTCCATCCGGTCGCAGGCGGCGGTGATCGGACCCGTGCGCAGGCCGACCTTCCCGGCCGGGATCGACGGGTCGCAGTGCAGGGCGAAGGCGCGGGACGCCCCGTCGAGGACGCCGGAGGCGACGACCTCCGTGGCGCCGCCGGGCACGGTCTCCTCGGCGGGCTGGAAGACGCAGCGGACCGTGCCGGGGATGCCGTCCAGCGACGCGAGCGCGATGGCCACGCCGAGCACCACCGTGGTGTGCACGTCGTGGCCGCAGGCGTGGGCCAGCCCCTCGCGGGTGGAGGCGTACGGGACGTCCTTGAGGTCCTTCAGGGGCAGCGCGTCGATGTCGGCGCGCAGCACGACGACCGGGCCCTCGCCCGTTCCGACGTCGACGGTGAGCCCCGTGCCGGTGGGCAGCCGGCGCGGGGTGAGCCCGTGGTGGCGCAGCCGCTCCTCGAGGAAGGAGGTGGTCTCGAACTCCGCGTAGCCGAGTTCGGGGTGGGCGTGCAGGTGCCGCCGGGTGGCCGACAGCGCGGGCGCGTTGGCGGTGGTCCACTCGTCGACCGCGGCACCCAGCTTCTCCACGACGGGGGTCACGCCGCGTGCCCATCCGCGCACTCGGCCGGCCCGGGCACCGGGCCGTCGGGGCGCCCCGCCGGACCGCTCGCCGGCAGGCCGTCGCGCAGTTCGGCGAGCAGGCTGTCGACGACGGGGACCAGCTCGCCGTCGTGCTCCAGGGCCACGGCCCGCTGCCGCTGGTAGGAGGCGCCGACCTCCAGGATGCGCAGCACGTCGGCCAGCTCGGCCTCGCACTCCAGGCGCCTGGCGGTGGGCATCAGCTCCTCCACCAGCTCGGCGATGGCCTCGCGCACCGGCCGGACCGCGTACTGCTCGTCGACGACGATCTCGGCGTCCAGGCCGTACCGGGACGCCCGCCACTTGTTCTCGCGGACCACCCACTCCTCGGGGCGGGGCAGGGTGTAGCCGCGGTCGAGCTGGGTGTCGAACTGCTCGACCAGGCACTGCGCGAGCGCGGCGACGGCGCCGACCTCGTCGAGGGTCGGGAGGCCGTCGCAGATGCGCAGCTCGACGGTGCCGAAGTCGGGGTGCGGGCGGATGTCCCACCACACCTCGCGGACGCTCTCGATGCTCTTCGTGGAGATCAGCGTCTCCATGTACTCCTCGAACTCGCCCCAGCCGTCGAGCTGGAAGGGCAGCCCCGCGGTCGGCATGCCCTCGAAGACCTTGGTCCGGGCCGAGGCCAGGCCGGTGTCGCAGCCGACCCAGAACGGCGAGGACGACGACAGCGCCAGGAAGTGCGGCACGTACTGGCACAGCGCGTTGACGATCGGGATGACCTTCTCCGGGGCGCGGACGCCGACGTGCACGTGGACGCCGAAGATCTGCATGCGGCGGGCCAGCCACTGCATGCGCTCGACCAGCTGCTGGTAGCGCTCCTTGGGCGAGATCTCCTGGGACTGCCAGTCGGTGAAGGGGTGGGTGCCGGCGCACAGCACGCCCAGCCCCCGCCGGTCGGCCTGGGCGACCACCTCCGCGAGGGTGCCGGCGAGGTCGGCCTTCGCCTCGCTCACCGTGGTGCAGACGCCGGTGATGATCTCGACGGTCGACTGCAGCAGCTCGTGCTTGGCCTTGGGGTGCTCGTCGGCCCCGTCGGGACGCAGCGCCTCCAGGACCTCGTTGGCGCCGGAGGAGAGCTCACGGGTCTCCCGGTCGACGAGCTGCAGCTCCCACTCCACCCCGAGGCTGGCGCGTTCCGAGCTACGGAAAGGGATCTCCACCTCCGGAAGTCTAAGGACGCACGCGCCTCCCCACCCGGCGGCGGAGCGACGACCCCCTCCCCCCGGACCGGCCGGGGCCCTGCAGGCAGGCCGCTCCAGCACGTCGCCTGCGCCGGTTGCGTTAGCGTCCCTGCGTGAGCGAGCACCCCGCGACCGATCCCACCGCCCTGGCCGCGCAGGCAGCCGACGCCCTGACCACCGCGCTCGGGGGTCCGCACGACGTCGCCGTCGTCATGGGCTCGGGTTGGGCACCGGCGGCCGACGCGTTCGGCGAGACCGCCGGATCGGTGGCCATCGGCGACCTGCCCGGTTTCGCGGCCCCGACCGTCGTCGGGCACGGCGGCGAGATCCGCTCGGTCCGGGTGGGCGAGCGCAGGGTGCTGCTGTTCCTGGGCCGCACCCACTACTACGAGGGGCGCGGGGTGGAACCGGTCGTCCACGGTGTGCGCACCGCCGCGGCCGCGGGCGTGCGGACGATCGTCCTGACCAACGCCGCCGGCGGGCTGGCCCCCGAGCACCGGGTGGGCCAGGCGGTGGTCATCTCCGACCACCTGAACCTGACCGCCCGGTCGCCGCTGGTCGGCGCGAACTTCGTCGACCTCACCGACCTCTACTCCGGCCGGCTCCGCGCCCTGGCCCGGGAGCTGGACCCGTCACTGGTCGAGGGCGTCTACGCCCAGCTGCCCGGCCCGCACTTCGAGACGCCGGCCGAGATCCGCATGCTGCGCACCCTCGGCGCGGACCTGGTCGGCATGTCCACCGCGCTGGAGGCCATCGCCGCCCGCGCCGCGGGGGTCGAGGTGTTCGGCCTGTCGATGGTCACCAACGCCGCGGCCGGCATCACCGGCGAGGCGCTGAACCACGAGGAGGTCCTCGCGGCGGGCAAGGCCGCCGCCGGGCGGCTGGGGCAGTTCCTGGTGCAGCTCATCGAGCGGCTCCCGTGACCGGGCCGGTCCTCGTGACGGGGGCCGCCGGCCGGATCGGCACGGTCCTGCGCGGCGGGCTGCCCGAGCGCGGCTGGGCGGTGCGCAGCCTCGACGTCGTGCCGGTGCCCGAGCCGCGCCCGGGCGAGGAGCACCTCGTCGCCGACGTCACCGACCTGGCGGCGACGACCGACGCCGCCCGCGGCGCGTCGGCCGTCGTCCACCTCGCAGGCATCTCGGGCGAGTCGACGTGGGCGGCGATCGCGCACGCCAACATCGAGGGCACCTACTGCGCGCTCGAGGCGGCCCGGCAGGCCGGGGTCCAGCGCGTGGTGCTGGCCAGCAGCAACCACGCGTCCGGGTACACCAAGCGTCCGGCCGACGGCCTGCTCCGCGAGGAGGACGCGCCGCCGCGTCCGGACACGTACTACGGCGTCTCGAAGGTGGCGATGGAGGCCCTGGGCTCGCTGTACGTGGACCGCTACGGCCTCGACGTCGTCTGCCTGCGGATCGGCAGCGCCTTCGCCGAGCCGACCACGACCCGCCAGCTCTCCACCTGGCTCTCCCCCGCCGACACCGTCGCCCTGGTCGAGGCCGCGCTCACCGCGCCGTCGCCGGGGTTCCGCGTGGTGTGGGGGGTCTCCGACAACACCCGCCGCTGGTGGGACCTCTCCGCCGCGGAGGCCCTGGGCTACCGGTCCACCGACGACGCCGAGCGGTACGCCGGGGCGCTGATCGGCGCCCACGGCGAGCCCGACCCCGCCGATCCGGTGCACCACCGGGTCGGGGGCGAGTACACGACCGCCGACTTCAACGCGGAGAACTTCACGGGATGACGCAGGACCTGCTCGACACCGCACGCGCCTGGGCCGAGGCGGACCCGCACGAGGGCGACCGCGCCGAGATCACGGCGCTGGTCGACGCCGGCGACACCGCCGAGCTGGCCCGCCGCTTCGCCGGTCCGCTGACCTTCGGGACGGCGGGGCTGCGCGGACCGCTGCGCGCCGGGCCGGCCGGGATGAACGCCGCCGTCGTCACCCGTGCTGCCGCGGGGCTGGCCTCCTGGCTGACGGCGTCCGGGCACGCGGGCGGCGGCGTGGTGATCGGGTTCGACGCACGCCGCCGGTCCGACGAGTTCGCCCGCATCTCCGCCGAGGTGCTGGCCGGGGCGGGCTTCGCCGTGCAGGTCATGCCCCGCCCGCTGCCGACGCCGGTGCTGGCCTTCGCCGTCCGCCACCTGGGGTGCGCGGCCGGGATCATGGTGACCGCCAGCCACAACCCGCCCGACGACAACGGCTACAAGGTCTACCTCGGTGACGGTGCGCAGCTGGTGCCGCCGGCCGACCGGGAGATCGAGGCCGCGATCGGCGCGGTCGGACCGGCCCGCGACGTGCCCCGGTCCGACGACTGGGTGACCCTCGACGACGGCATCGAGACCGACTACGTCGACGCCGTCGCCCGGGCGGTCGACCCCGGCCGGGTGCCGGCGGAACTGCGCACGGCACTGACCGTGGCCTACACGGCGATGCACGGCGTGGGTGCGGGGACGACGCGTGCGGTGTTCGCCGCCGCGGGGCTGCCGGCGCCGGTGAGCGTGGCGGAGCAGGACGCCCCCGACCCCGCGTTCCCGACCGTCTCCTTCCCCAACCCGGAGGAGCCCGGGGCGGTGGACCTGCTGCTGGCGCTGGCCGAGCGGGTGGGCGCCGACGTGGCGATCGCCGAGGACCCCGACGCCGACCGCTGCTCGGTGGTGTGCGGCGGGCGGCAGCTGACCGGTGACGAGGTGGGTGCGCTGCTCGCCGACTGGCTGCTGCGCCGCGGCGTGCGCGGCACGTACGCGTCATCGCTGGTGAGCGGCTCGCTGATGCACGCCGTCGCCGAGGCGCACGGCGCCCCGTCGGAGGAGACGCCGACCGGGTTCAAGTGGATCATGCGGGCCGGGTCGGAGGCGGCGCCGCTGGTGTACGGGTACGAGGAGGCGCTGGGTTACTCGGTGGCGCCGTCGGTGGTGCGGGACAAGGACGGCATCTCCGCCGCGCTCGCCGTCGCTCTGCTGGCGGCGGAGCTCAAGGCCGACGGGCGGACCGTCCTGGACCGGCTGGACGAGCTGGCCACCGAGCACGGCCTGTTCGTCACCGGGCAGCTGTCGGTGCGGGTGGAGGACCTCTCGGTCATCTCCGGGGCGATGGCGCGGCTGCGCTCGGCGCCACCGGCCACCCTGCTGGGCCGGCCGGTGGAGTTCGCCGATCTCGCCGAGGGGTCGCCGCCGGTGGACGCGGTCCGGCTGCTCGGTGACGGGGTGCGGGTGATCGTGCGGCCCAGCGGCACCGAGCCGAAGCTGAAGGCCTACCTGGAGACGGTCGTCCCCGTGCACGACGACGCCGGCCTGATCGCCGCCCGCGGCCGCGGCGCCGACGAGCTGGACCAGCTGCGCGCGGAGATGTCGGCCGCCCTGGGTATCGGATGATCGACTGGCTCCTCGACGTCCCCCGCTCGCCGTCTACCTCACGCTCGGCCTCGTCGTCGGGGTCGAGAGCATCGGGATCCCGCTCCCCGGCGAGACCCTGCTGGTGGCAGCAGCGCTGCTGGCCGGGCAGGACGTCGTCTCGCCGGTCCTGGTCGCCGTGTCCGCAGCCCTCGGAGCGGCCGTCGGTGACTCGATCGGCTACCTCGTCGGACGTCGCCACGGGCACCGTCTGTTCGCCTTCCTCGCCCGCCGCTCCCCCAGGCACCTGGGGCCCGAGCGGGTGGAGTCGGCCGTGCGGCTGATGCAGCGCTACGGCGTATGGGCGGTCTTCTTCGGCCGGTTCATGGCCCTGCTGCGCATCCTGTCGGGCCCGCTGGCGGGCTCCCTGGGCATGCCCTACCGGACCTTCGCCCTGGCGAACTGGACCGGCGCATTCGTCTGGGCGGGAGTCACGACCGCAGTCGTCTACCTGCTGGGCGAGGCCGCCGAAGCCCTGCTGCGCGACTTCGCGTGGGGTGGCGCGATCCTGCTCGTCGTCCTCGCCGTCGTCCTGGTGCTGGTGGTCCGTCGCCGGAGGGCAGCCGCCGAGGACGCGCGCCCGTGACTCACCTCGCCGCCCCCGAGCGGCCGTCGCCCGGCCGTCCCGTTCAGCATCGGATCGATGCGTCACGCAACCGCCGGTCCTGCCTCCGCGACCCGGACCGGCGGGATCCGGTGAGCGCCCGTCGGCAGCCGCCGGCCGGGCTCGACGAGGGGACGGACCGGCACATGGCGGACGACACCGGGTGCATCCGGTGAGGAGCGCGACCACCCCACGCCGGGACGCCTCGGCGACGATGCCCCTGACCGCGCACCTGCGGGAGCTGCGCCGTCGCGTGGCGCTGGCGCTGGTGGCCGTGGCCATCGCCACCGCGCTGGCGTTCTGGTGGTACGAGCACGGGCTCGGCGAGCTCGTCCGCGCTCCCTACTGCGACCTCCCGCCGCAGCTGCGGTACACGGACGCATCGGGCGGGTGCGGACTGTTGGTGACCGATGTCTTCGGCGGTGCGCTCGTCCGCCTCAAGATCAGCCTCGTCGCCGGGGTCGTCCTCGCCGCGCCGGTGTGGCTGGGCCAGCTGTGGCGTTTCCTCGCCCCGGGCATGCGCCGGAACGAGAAGCGCGCGGCGGCCGGTTTCGTCGTGGCGGCGTCCACGCTGTTCGCCGTCGGGACGGTGCTGGCCTACCTGGTGCTCGAGACAGGGCTGCGATTCCTGCTCACGATGGCCGGTTCGGACGTCATCGTCGCACTGACCGCCCAGGACTACCTGCGGTACGTCACCACCCTGCTGCTGGCCTTCAGCCTCGCCCTGCAGCTACCACTGCTCGCGGTGTGCCTGAACCTGGCGGGGGCGCTGTCGCACCGTGCGATGGCCGGCGCGCGGCAGTGGATCTTCTTCCTGTCGCTGGTCTTCGCGGCGCTCGCGACGCCACCCGACCCGGTCACGATGGTGGTGCTCGCGCTGCCGATGTGCGTGCTGTTCGAGGGCGCCATCCAGTTCGCCCGGGTCGTGGACCGGCGGCGCGCGCGCCGGGCCGCGCAGGAATCGGTGGAGGACGACGAACCGTCCCGGTTGGATCCGCCGACCCGCGTTCCCTGATCCCGTCCGTCCGGGTGCCTGCGGCGGTGCTCCCCCGGTGTGCCGCGTGATGCCGGCTGCCACCCCTGCTGGGTGCGCGTGGGACGTGTGTGACCGGTCCCGAACCGGGTCCGCGCCCGCGGCCTATCGTGGGCCGGTCGTCCCTGGCCTGGCCGGGCCGACCGGCCCGCGGCATCCGCGGCGAGACCGAGCCGGACCCGCTCCGCTCCGCTCACAGAGTTGTCGACACCGGGGATCTGACGCACCACATGTCTGCACCGAGCATCCCGCTCTCCCAGGGCGGTACGTCCGCGGAGCCACGGCGGTACCGGACCGAGATCGACGGCCTGCGCGCCCTGGCGGTCTCGCTGGTCGTCGGCTACCACGTGTTCAGCGGTCGGGTGTCCGGTGGCGTCGACGTCTTCCTGGTGCTCACCGGCTTCTTCCTCGTGCACACCCTCACGAGCCAGCTCGAACGGTCCGGGACCGTGCGCCCGCTGCGGGCGGTCAGCCGCACCCTCGGCCGCCTGGTCCCCTCCGCGGCGCTCGTGCTCGCCGGGACGCTCCTGGCCAGCGCGGTGGTCATGCCCAGCACCCGGTGGCGAGAGATCGCCGGCCACCTCCTCGCCTCCGCGACGTTCACCGAGAACCGCCGCCTGGTCGCCGAGGCCGCCGACTACTCCGCCAGCAACGTGCTGGCCAGCCCGATGCAGCAGTTCTGGTCCCTGTCCATCCAGGTCCAGGTCCTGGTCGCGGTGCCGTTCCTCGCGGCGGGCGCGGTGCTGCTCCTGCGCCGGTCCCCTTGGTCCCGGCACGGCCGGCGCATCGCCGTCGCCGCTGTGGTCGTGGCCACGGGCGCCTCGCTGGCGTACTCGGTCGTCGCGACGGCCGCGGACCAGCAGGCCGCGTACTTCTCCACCCTGCCGCGGGTGTGGGAGCTGGGCGCGGGGGCGCTGGTGGCGCTCCTGCTGGCCGGGTGGCGCCCGCACCGGCACGTGGCGACCGCGCTCGGCTGGGGTGGCCTCGTGGCGCTCGTGGCGTGCGGTGCGGTGCTCGACGGGGCCCACGAGTTCCCCGGGTATCAGGCCGCGTGGCCCGTGCTGTCGGCCGTCGCGGTGATCGTCGCCGCCGACGCCGCCGGACGGGCGGGCGCGCACCGGGTCCTGTCCTCCCCCGTGGCGCGCTGGCTGGGCTCCCGGTCCTACGTCCTGTACCTGTGGCACTGGCCCATCCTGGTGCTCTACCTGGTGCACACCGGCCGCGAAGCGCCGTCGATCAAGGGGGCCGCGGCGGTGATCGCGCTGTCCCTGCTGCTCAGCGAGGCGACGTACCGGCTGGTCGAGCGGCCGGCGGGCGCACGGCTCCGGTCCTGGCGGCCCGCCGCGGCGGTGGTCGCCGTCGCCGCGGTCAGCGCTCCGCTCCTGCTGGCCGGCGCGGCCACCATCGTCTGGATGGACCGGGAGGCCGACCGCGTCGCGGCGCTGGTGGACGACCCGGCGTACCCGGGGGCGGCGGCGCTGGGCAGCAACTTCTGGGAAGCCGGTCCCATCGGGGGTGCCGACCCGTTGCCGCCGATGACGCTGATCCGCGACGACTGGCCCGGCCCTCCCGACCACGCTTCCTGCACCACGGACGTCCTCGAGAGCGAACCCGTTCCCGCCGAGATGGAGAGGTGCGTGATCGGGGACGACGACGCCTCGCGCAGGGTGGTCGCCGTCGGCGATTCGCACGTCGCGCACTGGGTCACCCCGTTGACCGCCATCGCCGAGGACCACGGGTGGCAGGTCATCTCGATGCTCCGCGGCGGCTGCAACCTCTCGACGGAGTCGGAGTTCATCCAGGAGGGCTGGACGGACTACGAGGAGTGCGCCGCCTGGCGTTCCCGGCTCACCGACCAGATCCTCTCGCTGGAGCCGGACCTGGTGATCGCCCTCGGCACCCGCACCGCCGCCGGCGAGGACAGGGAGTGGCTGCCGGAGGGCCATGTGGCCGCGTGGCAGCCGCTTCTGGAGTCGGGCATACAGGTCATCGGCCTGCGCGACAGCCCGCGGCACACCGTGGACGTCCCCGACTGCATGGCCGAATGGGGCGATACGTCGCCGAGGTGCCAGGCGCCGCGGTCACTGGTGTACGACGACGACCTGTTCGACTCACCGCCGGCGGAGCTGCCCGGGGGCGTCAGGCTGCTCGACACCAGCCCTTACTTCTGCGTCGAGGACGTGTGCCCGGCGCTGATCGGCAATGTGCGGGTGTACATGGAGTCCGCGCACGTGACGGCGACCTACATGCGCACCGTCAGACCGCGGTTCGAGACCGACCTCCTGGCGCTCGTCGGCTGGTGATCGGCGGGCCGGCTCAGCCGGGGGGCGGCCCGTAGCGGTTGACGCGCGGCTCGCTGCCGAGGAAGCCGACGGTCACCAGCAGGACCAGCCAGCCGATGCCCGGCAGCAGGTGCCACAGCAGCCACCAGGCGGAGTGGTCCCGGTCGTGCAGTCGCGTGACCATCGCGGCGATGTTCGGCACGAGCAGCACCAGCGCCGAGATCGCCGTCAGCGGTCCGCCCTCGTCCGGGAACGGCCACAGGAGGTCGAACCCCTCGCCGCGGCTGATTCGGGGGTAGCTGTCCGGGAACCAGGTCGCGTCGATCGAGGTGGCGACGAGCCCGAGCACGGCGAAGACCAGGACGTAGCGCAGCCACCAGTCCCGCCGCCGGATCCGCCCGGTGGGCAGGTACCAGTCCAACGGCGTCCACGACCGCCGCACCGGTGCGGCGCTGGTCATCCGCGGACGGCTTCGCGGCAGCCGGAGTCCAGCGCCCGGGCGGCCGTCGCCAGCACGGCGACGACGTCCCGGCCGAACTCCACGTCGCAGGGGTGGGTCCCGCCGGCGATGGCAGCGGAGGTCAGCTCGTCGACGGCGACGGAGAACGCCTCCACCGGTGCCTCGACGTCGGGCAGGAGGACGAGCCGGCCGGCGTCCCCGTGCACGAAGAACTCGATGCCGGTCGACATGGACGCCACCGTGTGCGAGAGCGTCACGGTCGACGCCGTCCCCGACTCGTGCGTGAGCACCAGGTGGACGGTGTCCCGGAGCCCCGGGCCGGCCTGCACCGCGACGACCGGCCCCAGCGCCGGCACCAGCACCGACAGCGCGTGCGGGCCGATGTCCCACAGCGCCCCGTGCTCCTGCCGCCACGGCGAGGCCGCGAAGGGGGTGCCGGCCAACGAGGAGAGCCAGGAGCCGGCTCCGCCGGCCAGGCGGGTGCGCGCGGCCTGGGTGAGCCAGGTGGAGGTCGCCGTCTGGAAGCGGAAGGTGAAGAAGACGACGGAGGCGACCCCGGCGGCGCGCACCGCGTCGACCACCCGGTCGGCCGCTGCCACGTCGAGCGCGATCGGCTTCTCCAGCAGCAGGTGCTTGCCCGCCTCCGCCGCGCGCACCGCGAGCGACGCCTGCACGTCCGGCGGCAGCGCGATCGCCACCGCGTCGACCTCGGCCAGCAGCGCCTCGACGTCGCCGTGGCCGGGGACCTCGAACTCCGCGCCGAGCGCCTTCGCCTTGGCGAGGTCGCGGCCCCACACGCCCACCAGCTCGGCCGACGGGTGGCCGGCGAGGGCGGTCGCGTGCACGGCACGCGCCCAGTGACCGGTGCCGAGGATTCCGAAGCGCACGGTCAGACCGCGCCGAACTGGCGGTCGCCGGCGTCACCCAGGCCGGGCACGATGTAGGCCTTGTCGTTGAGCCCCTCGTCGATGCTGGCGGTGAAGACGCGCAGCGGCAGCCCGCTCTCCTCCAGCCGGCGGATGCCGTCCGGAGCGGCGAGCGCGCACAGCACCGTGATCGAGGTCGTGCCGCGCGCGGTGAGCAGCTGGCAGCAGTGCACGAGGGATCCGCCGGTGGCCAGCATCGGGTCGAGGACGAAGACGTCGCGGCCGACGAGCGACTCCGGCAGCGAGGCCATGTAGGCCTCCGGCTGGAAGGTCTCCTCGTTGCGCGCGAGCCCGACGAAGCCCATCTGCGACTCCGGCAGCATCCCGTGCGCGGTGTCGGCCATGCCGAGGCCCGCCCGCAGCACCGGGACGATGAGCGGCGGCGCGGCCAGCCGGTAGCCGGTCGTCGTGGTGACGGGGGTGGTGATCGGCTCCTCGGCCACCGCGAGGTCGCGGGTGGCCTCGTAGACCAGCATCTGCGTGAGCTCGCGCAGGGCGGCGCGGAACATGGCGTTGTCCGTGCGCTCGTCCCGCATCCGGGAGAGGCGGGCACGGGCGAGCGGGTGGTCGACGACGGTGAGCTGCACGCCGGACACCGTATCGGCACCCGGCGCTGCGTTCGCCCGGTCACTGGGGGCGCCTTCCGACCTGGCGCTCAGGCGGCCACCAACGGGTTGCCACGGGCCTCGGCGGCCAGGCGACGCCGCAGGTCCCGGTTCCCCATCAGGACACCCACGGCCCAGGCCATGTCCATGCGCTCGCCCCCCGCGCGCATCGCGTCGGGCAGCGGCGGCTTCCCGTCCGGGAACAACGGGTCCGCCGACGCACCGGGGGCACCGGCCGCCGGTCGCGGGGACGGCCGAGGCTCCGGGCGGCGGGCGGCCATCTCGTCGACCGGCTGCACGCCGACGAAGGCCGCCTCGGCGGGGACCTCGGGGCTCCCGGCCAGACCCGCCAGACCATGGGTGAAGGCGGCGTCCGCGGCGCCCCACACCCGCCGCCCATCGGGGGCGAGCGCGACCAACCGGCCGTCGCGCCGGGTCAGCACCAGGTCCAGCTCGTGCACCGATCCGTGGTCGACGTCGCAGAGCAGCACCAGGTTCGTGGCGCTTCGCTAATCTGCCCCCATGTCGGCAGGGGTCAGAGCAGCGGCGGTCTACGCGCGGATCAGCAGCGACACCGAGGGCAGGGCCCTGGGCGTCACCCGCCAGTTGGAGGACTGCCGCCGCCTGGCCGAGCAGATGGGCTGGCCCATCGGGCAGGAGTACGTGGACAACGACCTGTCCGCCTACTCCGGCAAGCGCCGCCCGGCCTATCAGCAGATGCTCACCGATCTAGCGGACGGGCTGCGGGATGCGGTGATCTGCTACCACGTTGACCGGCTGACCCGCCGCCCGGTGGAGTTGGAGCAGTTCGTCGCCACGGTGGACGCCGCCGGGGTGCGCAAGGTGCGGTTCGTGTCCGGGGACATGGACCTGGGCACCGGGGACGGGCTGCTGATCGGAAGGATCATGGCGGCGGTGGCAGCGAACGAGTCAGCGGCCAAGAGCCGCCGGATGCGGCGCAAGTGGGAGCAGAACGCCGCCTCCGGCGTCCCGCACGGCGGCAGCGTCCGCCCGTTCGGCTACGAGGCCGACCGGGTGACCGTGCGCCCGGACGAGGCCGAGGTGATCCGGGCGCTGGTCGCCCGCTACCTGGCCGGGGAGAGCCTGCGGTCGCTTTGCACCTGGCTCACCGAGCAGGGCGTGTCCACGGTGACCGGCCGGGAGTGGCGATCCCCGACGCTGCGCGGCCTGCTGCGGTCCGGGCGGATCGCCGGGCTGCGCGAGCACCTGGGCGAGGTCGTCGGCCCCGCCCAGTGGCCCGCGATCATCTACCCCGCCGACCGGGACCGGGTGCTGGCCCGCATGGCCGAGCGCGTCGCCACCGGCCGCCGCACGCCGCGCCGCTACGTGCTGTCCGGGCTGCTGCGCTGCGGCAAGTGCAGCGGCAAGCTCTACGCCTCCCCGCGCGAGAACTCCCGCCGCTACGTCTGCCTCAAGGGCCCCGACCACGGCGGCTGCGGCCGCCTCACTGTCGTCGCAGAGCCGCTCGAGGCGATGCTGGTCGAGGCGGTCCTGCAGCGGCTCGACGGCCCCGAACTGGGCGAGGTGCTGGCCGGCCGGCGCAGCGACGACGGCGCCGCCGAGCTCTCCGACGGCCTGGCCGGCGACCAGGCCCAGCTCGACGAGCTGGCGGTGATGTTCGGCAAGCAGGAGATCAGCGCCCGCGAGTGGCGCGCCGCCCGCGAGCCGATCGAGCGCCGCATGGCCGACCGCCAGCGGCAGCTCGCGACGCTGACCCGCACCGACGCGCTGACCGGCCTGCCCGGCAACGGCGGCCAGCTCCGCGATCAGTGGGACAGCCTGAGCCTGTCGCGGCAGGCTGCGATCGTTGCAGCGGTGCTCGACCATGCGGTGATCGAGCCGGGCCAGTCCGGCGCCCGGTCGCTGGACCCGTCGCGGGTGCGGGCGGTCTGGCGGCTGTGACGCCGCCGGGGCGGCCCCTACCCGCGCTCCGCGCGGGGTCGGGGACCGCCACCGGCGGGCGTCAGCAGTGCGGCCACCGTCGCCAGCGTCTGCGGGTCGGTCACCCTGACAGGGACACCTTGCGCTGCGCAGGAGGTCGCCAGCCAGGCCGCGACCTGCTCAGGGGTCAGCTTCGCCACGGCGGCCCACCAGGCGACAGGGCAGAACGAGAATCCACGACGCGCTCCGAGGCATCGATCCAGTAGGGGATCGACCCCGGCGCCTACGCCATCGGCTCAGGTGGTTCCTGCTTCGGCATCAGCAGGGTGCCGCCCACTCGTCTCGGGAGAGGCCCAGCACACGGGGATTGGGGTCCTACCCGCCGCCGGACCCGAGTGGGTGGCCCGCCGACTGCTCCGTGCGCCTCCCAGTCTGCCGCACCCCTCCGACAACCCTGGCGTCAGGCCCGCATCAACCGCTGACGCACGGCCTGAGCCGACACCTCCACTGCGCCGCCGATCCGGGCGAAGGACAGTCCGGCCTCCCGCGCCTGCCGCATGGCGTCGACCAGTTCCCGCTCGGCTGCCGCCCGTTGACGTGCCGCGCGGCGGAGCCGCACGAGCACGTCGACCTCGCTGACCGCCGACAACCCGGCCCCAGGGGCTGCGTCCGCCGCACGCGGCGGCTGCGCCGCCGGTGCTGGCGAGACGACAGCGGGGCTGACCTTTGGGCGCAGCTTGGCTGCGCGCCGCTCTGCGGCGCGCCGTTGGGACCGGTTCACGGCGTGAACGTACCTTGCCGCATCCGTGAACTTATGTTGCCGGGCTATTAGGCGCCTGACCTGCGATGGAGTAACTATTCGTGAGTAGTACCAAGGGCGCCTCCGGCGCCGTGCCCGTCCCGACTCGGGTACGCGGTCGTCAAGGGCGCTCCGCGCCGCTACGCGGTGACCTGCGGCCACCCTTGACCACCGCCCTCGGGCGGCGGTCAGCGAAGTGGAGCGACCGCACCCGGCAGTTGGGGGTCCGGGGGAAGGAACACCCCCGGACCCCCACCGCCAAGCGGTCGTCGGTCACCCAATCCGCCGACCCGCCTTGCCCAACCGGATTACATGCACCGGTTCCTAGGTGTCCGCCTGCGTCAATCGCAGGTACGGCCTCATGTAGGGATCCTCGAACTGATAGACGTACTTGTTCCTCGTCCCCTTGCGACGAAGGATCTTTCCGTGCTCGTCATCGAGGAGTGCAGCTAAGGCCACGTGCAAGAACTGGTAGGCGTCCCGGGCGCCGTAGTTGGCCTCCCAGGCGGCGATTACATCGGGACTCTTCCATTCCCTACGATCCGACTGCGCGAAGATCTTCAGCAGACTCTTGCGCGGCTGAATCTCACCACCAGCCTCGAAGGCCTTCTCGACTCGCTGAGCGTATGAGCGATCCACCGAACTGATGGCCCGCTTCAGCGCCTTGTCGATGTCGGCCCGACTAACGACGTGATCGGACTGCCGACGCGCCCATCGCGAGAGATGTAATCCGAGCAAGTGTGCAAAGAACGGGAACCCGTCACTGAAGAAGACCAGACGATCGAGCACATCGTCACCAACGGTGACATCCAGGAGGTGAAAACCCCGAACTAGGATGGCGCGAATCTCATCGTCCGGCATTCGCGGGACGCCAATCTCCGTGACTCGCCGACGAAAGGATCCCGAGCCGCCTAGGAGTGACGGCGCGTCCTCCGCGATGCCGATCACGACAGCCTTTACGTCTCCCGTCTCGGCGGCGCGGTCAGAGAGAAACTCCATTGTTTGAGCGATCAGGTGGCGAGTCGTCGAGTCCGAGATGTTTTGGAAGTTGTCGAAGACGATCAGGCTGGTCTTAGACGCACGCATTGCGGAGAGAAGTGCGTCAAATGGTGTCTCCTGCACCACTTCGAACTCTCGGGCCTTCTCCCTTTCGCCAGTCAGCTTGCCCTTAAGGGAGACTAGCCACTTGACTTTGAATTCACCTTCAGCTTCCGCACCGACTCGGTTCGTTGACGTGCGGGAGATCTCCTTCACATCAACCAACTTGCGGATCGCGTCTTCCATCAGGTCCTCGTAGGACTTTGAGGAGAGGCATTCGATAACCACTGCGTCGAGATCCTCATCCTCTGCGGCATAGCGCAGGAGGGACGACTTTCCGACTCCGGTGTCCCCGTAGAGGATTACCTGACCTCCCGCCTCGCGGAGGGCGTCACGGAGGTTGTCCTGAAGACCAGGGTTGCCGTCAAGGTCCGCCTCGTTGCGGCGCTCGAACATTTCACGGCTAGCGATCGTCTTGGGTGTGAAGACGTCTTCGGGCTGGCGGGCCATCGTGGGTCCTATCGTCGTCGGCACTGCGGCGAACGTACCGCCATACACGCGCGGCCCGCGGCGACACGCGGGGACAACTCGCCTCGAAGTTCGGTCCGCACGTGCACATGGCCGAGCCGCAGGCGAAGTCCTCTAGGAGGTGGGTTGGCGATGTGCAGCGTTGTCGAGGTCCGTCCCACCACCGAACAGCCAGTGCCGCATGTGGTGGGCGTGCAGCCGTTCGATCCGCGTCTCGGTGCACCCCGGCCGGGCGCAGCCCCCATCCCGGCGCAGCAGCGCACGCCGCTGCGCGCGGGTGGCCAGCCGGCGCTTGCGGCCCACGCCGAGGACCTCCCGCCCGCACTCCAGCATGGTCACGACGGTCGCCTCGCAGAGCATCCGCCGGACCTCGGTCGCGTGCAGCGCCGGGCCGCCATCGAGGTAGGCCTGCCCGGCGGCAGCGTCGTCGGCGAGGACGGCGGCGTCGACGTGCACCACGACCTCGCGCCGGGGTGGGTCACCCGGCCGCCGGTCGGCGTGGTGGGCGGCTCCGGCGAGCCGGGCGACCGCCGTGCAGCGCCGGGCCCCCGTCCGCTCCCGGGCGCACGCGATCTCCTCCCGTTCCAGGTCCTCGTCCCGCTCCAGGCCTCCGGCCACGCCCGCTTCCCGCTCCGCGGCTGCCCGCTTCGCCGCGGCGCGGTCCCGACGGGCTTCGCGTTCGGCCAGCGAGTCGACCGCCGCGAGGAAGTCCGCACCTTCCTCGGGCGCAAGGCGCATCCGTACGACGAGCATGCCGTCGTCGTCCCACCAGTGCTGGAACTGCCGCTTCAGTGCGATGGTCCCCTCGTCGGCGCGGTCCGCCCGCCGCCACGAGCGGACCAGGCGTTCCACCTGCGAGGCCGTGGCCTCGAGCGCCGTCTCCAGCAGCTCCCGCTCGGTGTCGGGCTCCGCGACGCGGGTCAACGCCCGGACCTTGGAGTAGGACAACCGCCCCTCGGCGAAGGCGGCGGAGATCAGCGGCAGCGCACCGAGACCCCGGGCGACCCGGACGTGCTCCCGGGCCGTGCCCGGGGCCATGCCGCACTGCCAGGCCAGCCAGTGGGCGCACGACAGGATCCCGACCGCGCGCCAGCCCTCCCGCCGATCGAACTCGGCCACGAGCCGCAGCCACGCGGCGGTGGCGGCGGCCAGCCGCACCGCGCCGGACGCGATCTCGCGTGCCAGTTCCGGCACGGACTTCTCCACCACGACGCCTCCTTCGGACGTGTGATCGAAGCGTAGGAGCGGGGGGTGACATCTCCGGCCCAGCAGGCACGTTCCCGCGCGGGAGCGCCCGACGGACGGGGCGCCACCCCCAGCAAGGGGGACGTTCCCGCGGGAACGCCCGACCGGGGGGTCCGCCACCCGGGTCCGAGGGGGCCGAGCGCGTTCCCGCGGGAACGTCACGAGCTCGGCTGCGGGTCAGGACCGCCCCTGCGGGTGAGCGCGTTCGGGGACCGGTCCCCCGGCAGGGGAGAATGGCCGGCATGACCCACGTGCTCGACCCCGACGCGCTGCCCGGGGCGACCCCCGCGGTGCACGCGCCGTCGCCGCCGTACGACGACGTGACCCGCTCCGACTCGGCCTTCCGCGCCTTCCTGCACGGCCTGCCCGGCGTCGACCAGGTGGGCGCCGAGGCGCGCGTCGCGCAGCTGGGCACCCGGTCGATCAAGACCACCTCGAAGGCGTGGGCGATCGACACCGCCATCTCGATGGTCGACCTGACCACGCTCGAGGGCGCCGACACCCCCGGCAAGGTGCGCAGCCTGGCCGCCAAGGCCAAGCAGCCCGACCCGTCGGACCCGACGACGCCGCAGGTCGCCGCCGTCTGCGTCTACGGCGACCTCGCCGGCGTCGCGCGGGAGGTGCTGGCCGGCACCGGGATCCACGTGGCCGCCGTCGCCACCGCCTTCCCCAGCGGCCGCGCGAGCCGTGCGGTGAAGCTGGCCGACGTCCGGGACGCCGTGTCGAACGGCGCCGACGAGATCGACATGGTCATCGACCGCGGCGCGTTCCTGGCCGGCCGCTACCTCGACGTCTACGAGGAGATCGTCGCGGTGAAGGAGGCCTGCGGGGACGCACACCTCAAGGTCATCCTCGAGACCGGCGAGCTGATGACGCTGGACAACGTCCGGCGCGCGAGCTGGATCGCCATGCTCGCCGGCGGCGACTTCATCAAGACCTCCACCGGCAAGGTGAGCCCTGCCGCCACACTGCCCGTCGCCCTGGTGATGCTGGAAGCGGTCCGCGACTTCCGCCTCGCCACCGGCCGGCAGGTCGGCTTCAAGCCCGCCGGCGGCATCCGGACGACGAAGGACGCGATCAAGCACCTCGTGCTGATCAACGAGACCGTGGGCCCCGACTGGCTGGACCCCGACTGGTTCCGCTTCGGCGCCTCCAGCCTGCTCAACGACCTCCTGCTGCAGCGGCAGAAGCTGCGCACCGGCCACTACTCCGGCCCCGACTACGTCACGGTGGACTGACAGCGATGACCAGCGTTTTCGAGTACGCCCCCGCGCCCGAGTCGCGGTCGATCGTCACCATCGCCCCCTCGTACGGCCTGTTCGTCGACGGCGAGTTCGTCGACGGCTCCGGCGAGCCGCTGAAGACGGTGAACCCGGCCACCGAGGAGGTGCTCGCCGAGGTCGCCACCGGCACCACCGCCGACGTCGACCGCGCGGTGCGCGCCGCCCGGAAGGCGTTCGAGAGGACCTGGGGTCCGATGCGCCCCGCCGACCGCGGCAAGTACCTGTTCCGCATCGCCCGGCTGCTGCAGGAGCGCGCCCGCGAGTTCGCCGTCCTCGAGTCGCTGGACAACGGCAAGCCGATCCGGGAGTCCCGCGACGTCGACGTCCCGCTGGCCGCGGCGCACTTCTTCTACCACGCGGGCTGGGCCGACAAGCTGGACTGGGCGGGCCTCGGGCCGGGACCGAAGCCGCTGGGCGTCGCCGGCCAGGTCATCCCGTGGAACTTCCCGCTGCTGATGCTCGCGTGGAAGGTCGCCCCGGCGCTCGCGACCGGCAACACCGTCGTCCTCAAGCCCGCCGAGACCACCCCGCTCACCGCGCTGCTGTTCGCCGAGGTCTGCCGCCAGGCCGACCTGCCGCCGGGCGTGGTGAACATCGTGACCGGCGCCGGCGACACCGGCCGCGCGGTCGTCGAGCACGACGACGTCGACAAGGTGGCTTTCACCGGGTCCACCGACGTCGGCCGGCAGATCGCCCGCGCGGTCGCCGGCACCCGCAAGAAGCTGACGCTGGAGCTCGGCGGCAAGGCGGCGAACATCGTCTTCGACGACGCCCCGATCGACCAGGCCGTCGAGGGCATCGTGCAGGGCATCTTCTTCAACCAGGGCCACGTCTGCTGCGCGGGCTCCCGGCTGCTGGTGCAGGAGTCGATCCACGACGAGGTCATCGCCAGCCTGCAACGGCGGATCGGCACGCTGCGGGTGGGTGACCCGCTGGACAAGAACACCGACATCGGCGCGATCAACAGCGCCGAGCAGCTCGCCCGCATCCGCGAGCTGTCGGACATCGGCGAGGCCGAGGGCGCGCAGCGCTGGCAGCCCGCCTGCGAGCTGCCCGAGCGCGGCTACTGGTTCCCCCCGACGGTCTTCACCGACGTCTCCCCCGCGCACCGCATCGCCCGCGACGAGGTCTTCGGCCCCGTGCTGTCGGTGCTCACCTTCCGGACGCCGGACGAGGCGGTCGCCAAGGCCAACAACTCCACCTACGGGCTGTCGGCCGGCATCTGGAGCGAGAAGGGGTCACGGATCCTGAAGATCGCCGACCAGCTGCGCGCCGGCGTGGTGTGGGCCAACACGTTCAACAAGTTCGACCCGACGTCGCCGTTCGGCGGCTACAAGCAGTCGGGCTACGGGCGGGAGGGCGGCCGGCACGGTCTGGCCGCATACCTGAAGGGTGCCGAGCAGTGAGCAGCGATCGTCTCGCCGTCCGCAAGACCTACAAGCTGTACGTGGGCGGCGCCTTCCCGCGCTCGGAGTCCGGCCGCACCTACGAGGTCACCGACGCCAGGGGCCTCTTCCTCGCCAACGTCGCGTGGGCGAGCCGCAAGGACGCCCGCGACGCCGTCGTCGCCGCCCGCGGCGCCTTCGCGAAGTGGTCGGGCGCGACCGCCTACAACCGCGGCCAGGTCCTCTACCGGGTGGCCGAGGTGATGGAGGGCCGGCACGTCCAGTTCTGCGAGGAGGTCGGCGCGGCCGAGGGCCTGTCGGCGTCCAAGGCGCGGGCCGCCGTCGACGCCGCCATCGACCGCTGGGTCTGGTACGCCGGCTGGACCGACAAGCTGGCCGCCGTCCTCGGCAGCGCGAACCCCGTCGCCGGGCCGTACTTCGACTTCAGCCTGCCCGAGCCCACCGGTGTGGTCGCCGTCCTCGCGCCCCAGCAGTCGTCGCTGCTCGGACTGGTGAGCGTTCTCGCCCCGGTGCTCGCGACCGGCAGCACCGCCGTCGTCGTCACCTCCAAGGAGCGGCCGATCCCGGCCGTCACCCTGGGCGAGGTGCTCGCCACCAGCGACGTACCCGGCGGGGTGGTCAACCTGCTCACCGGCGACGCCGGGGAGCTGGGCCCGTGGCTGGCCGAGCACGCCGACGTCGACGCCATCGACCTCACCGGCGCTCCGGCCGACCGCGCGATGGAGCTCGAGCGCGAGGCCGCCGGCACGATCAAGCGCGTCGTCCGCCCGCCGGCCACCGAGCCGGACTGGACCGTCGACCCCGGGCTGTCCCGGATCACCCCGTTCCTCGAGACCAAGACGGTGTGGCACCCGATGGGGATCTGAGCAGGGCGCAGGAGGCGATCCACGGCCGCGCCGGCCACATGATCAACCTCGGGGTCCCGCCGCGCGGCCCGGAGGTGCAACTCCGAGCCGACAAGGCAGGATGGTGCGGTGGCCAGGCCCAGCATCGTCCCCATCGCACTGACCCTCGACGACCGCACCGGATACACCCTGTGGGCTCCGCCGTGGGAGGAGGACGGCGAGGAGTGGCAGGCGTTCCTCGGCACGACCGAGGGTGACGGCGCGGGCGGGCGCGCCACGGTGCACCTCTTCCCGTCGCCGGAGAAGCTCGCCGCCTTCTGCCGCACCCGCACCGACCACGACCTGGCCGACCACCCGGTGTGGCCGGTCGTCGCCGGTCTGGACGCAGCGGACCTCACCCCGGACGAGGACCACCGGTACGACCTCGACGGGGTGTACGACGTCGCCGCCGAGGACCCCGACCGGTGGGCGGTGGAGGAGCTCGCCGCGACCGTCGACATCGTCAGCCGGCTCGCCGAGTGCCTGGACACCACCGAGGACGACGACGAGGAGCAGTTCGAGGCCGTCGCCGAGCTCGCCGCCAAGCCGGAGATCGGCTCTCTCGGGCTCGGCGTGGAGGCCTTCGCCGGGCGTTCCGGCGAAGACGCGTGGATCGGCGTCGGCACGGTCTTCGACGAGCTGTGGGAGGACGTCGTCGAGGAGCTCTCGGACCACTTCGACTGGACCGGCGGGGGCACCGCCACGATCGAGGAGTACCCCTCGGCCGCCGAGTCCGCGGACGACCAGCTCGGCGCCCTCGCCGACGAGGACCTGCCCGAGCAGGCGGAGACGGCCGCCGGCGCGCCCGCCGGTGCGACCGCCACCTCGGTGGCCGGCCGGCCGGGCGTGAGCACCATCGCACGCGGGAGCCGGGTCACCGCCTCCCCCGCCGCGGTCGCCGCCGCCGCCGAGTTCTGGGAGGCGGTCGGCATCCTGCCGGTCGAGATCGTGGTCCCCGAGGGCGCCGGGGTGACCCTGCGTTGCTACGTCGAGGACGTCGCCCGCTTCCTCGGCCGCGACGGAGAGGTGTTCGTCTTCGACACCCCGGCCGACCTGGCCCGCTTCTGCGCCGGCAACGAGCAGCACGACCTCGTCGAGATCGCCACCTGGCCCGAGGTCGCCGACACGGACACGCTGCCGCTGCCCGCCGAGCAGGACCGCTACGACCTCACCGAGGTCTCGGAGGTGCTGGCCGAGGTCGCCGACGGCGCCGCCGGCCTGGTCCCCCACCGGGCGCTCGTGCAGCCGGCCGAAGGGGTGCGGGACCTCGCCGAGTACGCCCGGCTCACCCGGGTCGACGAACTGCTCGCCCCCACCTCCCCGCTGGGCCGGGCGGTGGCCCGCGCCGACCGGCAGCCCGACGAGCCCCTGGACGCGGCCGAGGCCGGGCAGCTGCGCCCCGCCTGGGACGAGGTCGTCACCGCCGTGAGCGGCGCCCTGGTCTTCCGCGACTGAGACGACGGCGGCCCGCCCCGGGAAACCGGGACGGGCCGCCGTCGTCGCCCCCGTCCGGAGGCTCACCGCGAGCGGTGAGGGGGACGGGGTCCTCGTTCAGCCCTGGCGCGGAGGACGGCCCGAGCGCTCGCCGCCGAAGCGGCGGTCGCCGCCACCGGAGCGGTTGCGGTCGCCGTACGAGCGACGGGGGCCACCACGGGAACCGCCGGGGCGGTCGCCCTCGCGACGCGGACGGCCGCCGGGGCCACCGCCACCGCGGCGCATGTCGCGCTGGGTGCGCTCCTTGGGCTCCACGGGGATGCCGGAGGCGACCAGCTCGAGGATCGGCCGGTCACCGGGCCGCGTGCGGTCCAGGGGCGGGTCCACCTTCGCGGTGCGGAACCGGCGCTTGGCCTGTCCCACCTGGTCGGGGAGGAGCAGCGAGACGACCACACCCGCGGCGCCGGCGCGGGCCGTCCGGCCCGAGCGGTGCAGGTAGGTCTTCGCGTCCGTCGGCGGGTCGTAGTGCAGGACCAGCGAGACATCGTCGACGTGGATGCCGCGCGCGGCGACGTCCGTGGCCACCAGCACCGGCGAGCGGGCGTCGGTGAACTCCTCGAGCGCACGCTTGCGCGCCGACTGCGGCAGCCCGCCGTGGATGGCCTCGGCCTTGATCCCGGCGGCCTTCAGGTTCTCGGCCAGCCGGTCCACGCCCAGCTGGGTGCGGGCGAAGATGATCGTGCGGCCGGGGCGAGCAGCCAGCTCCGTGGCCACCTGCAGCTTGTCGCGGAAGGCGAGGCTGAAGGCGAGGTGCTCCGCCGGCGGGGCGTCGTCGCCGGCCCGCTTGACCTCGTGCCGGGCCGGGTCCTTGAGGTAGCGGCGGACCAGGGAGTCGACCTCGCCGTCCAGCGTGGCCGAGAACAGCAGCCGCTGGGCGTTCCGGTCGGTCTGGTCGAGCAGCTCCTTGACGACCGGGAGGAAGCCCAGGTCGGCCATGAAGTCGGCCTCGTCCAGCACCGTGACGACCACCTCGGCGAGGGTGGCCTCGCCCTGGCTGATCAGGTCCTGCAGCCGGCCCGGCGTGGCGATGATGACGTCCACGCCGCGGCGCAGCTGCTGGATCTGGCGGTACATGGGTGCGCCGCCGTAGACGGTGGCCAGCTGCACGCCGGTCGCCTGGCCCAGCGGCGCCAGGTTGTCGTGCACCTGCTGGGCGAGCTCGCGGGTGGGCACGAGGACCAGCCCGCGCGGGGCCCGACGACCGTTCTTGACCTCGGCGCCGATGCGGGCGAGCAGCGGCAGCCCGAACGCGAGCGTCTTGCCCGAGCCGGTGGCGGCCTTGCCCAGCACGTCACGCCCGGCGAGGGCGTCCGGCAGGGCCGAGGTCTGAATGGCGAACGGGCGGTGGATGCCGCGCCGCTCGAGCGCGGTCACCAGCTGCTGGGGCAGACCCAGCTGACCGAAGGTGGGGCCGGCCGGGGTCTCGGCGACGGTCTCCGCCGCGGCGTCCTCGGCCGTGTTGCCGGTGGTGTTCACGATGGTGTTCTCGGTGGTGTTCTCGACAGCGTTCTCGGTCGTGGACGACTCGAACGCGGCAGGGTGGACCAAAGTCATGCGGGGTGGGGCTCCGATACTGCTCGGAGCGCGTCCCGTGAAAGAGGAGGAGCACCGTGACGTACCGGCGTCCTCACTTGGCGATCGTCTGCGCCCAGGGATGGAACGCTGGATCTGCACGGATGCGCTCGTGCCCGGACAAACCGTCCGGGAGGATGACCGGCCTTGTGCCGGTGCACTTACCGTAGCAGCGGAGATCACGACGCGATTCCCGCAGGCCGGAGTGACGCCCCCCACCCGCGGCCGGCCCGTGCGCGCCGGCGGTCAGTCGCGGTCCTCGTCCTGGTGCCCGGCCGACACCGCCAGCACCCCCTCGAGGTCGGCCAGCCGGGCGGCGAGCGCGGTGACCGACCCCGCCCCCTCCATCGTCATCCGCACCGTGGCCTGCGGGCCGGCGCCGCCCCGCCGCTCGGCCTCGACCGCCGTGTCGAGGTGACGCACGGTGAAGCCCTGCTGCGTGCACTCGGCCAGGGCCCGGCGCAGCACGCCCTCGCCGTCCCGGTAGGTCAGCACCAGGGAGTAGGAGTGCGCTGCCCGCCCCGACAAGCGGCGGGCCAGCGGGGTGAAGGCGTAGGCCACCAGGAGGTGGCCGGCGGTCGCGACGACGGCGTACAGCCACAGCCCCGCGCCGGCGGCCATGCCGACGGCCGCGGTCAGCCAGACGACGGCCGCGGTGGTGAGCCCGCGGACGGCGTCGCGCCGGACGAAGATCAGGCCGCCGCCGATGAACCCCAGCCCGGAGACCACCTGCGCGGCGACGCGCGAGTCGCCGAACTCAGCCCGGCTGATCACCATGAACAGCGCCGCGGCGAACCCGACGATGGTCAGCGTCCGCAGCCCGGCCGCCTTCTGCCGCAGCTCCCGCTCGAACCCGATGAGCGCCGAGAGGAGGAAGGCCACCCCCAGGTCGCCCAACCGGTCCCAGGACTGCCCGGCCGCCTCGGCGAGCAGGACGTCCACCGCCGTCAGCCCCGCAGCGCGGCGTAGCCCGGGCGGACCACGTCGTCGAGAAGCCGCTGCCGCTCCTCCGCGGGCAGGAAGGCACCGGCCAGCGCGCGCTCGGTCACCGTCTGCACGTCGTCCCACGTCCAGCCGAACGTCGTCGCCACCGCTGTGACCTCGCTGGTGACCGAGACGCCGCTCATCAGCCGGTTGTCGGTGTTGAGCGTGACGGCGAAGCCGAGCCGGTGCAGCCGGTCCACCGGGTGCTCGGCCAGCGAGGGGTAGGCGCCGGTCTGCACGTTCGAGGAGGGCGCCACCTCCAGCGTCACCTGCGCGTCGCGCACCCGCCGGGCCACGGGGCCGAGGGCGCCGTCCGCGGCGACCTCGTCGGCGATCCGCACGCCGTGGCCGAGCCGTTCGGCACCGGCGCCGTCCAGCGCTGCCTCGATGCTGGCGATGCCGGCGGCCTCCCCCGCGTGCACCGTCCGGTGCGCCCCCGCGCGGTCCAGCAGGGCGATGGCGGCGGGGATGCGGTCCGGCGGGAAGCCGATCTCCGGGCCGGCGAGGTCGAAGCCGACGACACCGGCGTCCCGGTAGCGGACGACGAGGTCGGCGACCTCCTCCCAGCGGTCGTTCTGCCGCATCCCGCACAGCAGCGTGCCGATCCGGATCGGCGTGCCCGCGGCGGCGGCCTCCCGGCTCCCCTGCGCATACCCGTCGAGCATCGCCTCGACGGCCGCCTCCATCGGCATCCCGGCGGTGAGCAGCTCGGGCGCCATCCGGACCTCGGCGTACACCACGCCGTCCGCGGCGAGGTCGAGCGCGCACTCCCGGGCGACCCGCGCCACGGCGTCCGGCGTCTGCATCACGGCGACGGTGTGCGCGAACGTCTCCAGGTACTGCACGAGGGAGCCGGAGTCCGCGGCCTCGCGGAACCACCGGCCGAGGGATTCGGCATCGCCCGCGGGCAGGTCGCGGTAGCCGAGCTCGGCGGCCAGGTCGAGCACCGTCTGCGGCCGCAGCCCGCCGTCGAGGTGGTCGTGCAGCAGGACCTTCGGGGCGCGGCGGACGTCGTCGGCGGTGAGCGGAGCGGGCACGGGAGAACGCTACCTACCGGCCGTCCCGGTCCTGCCAGCGGAAGGTGCGCACGCACAGCAGCAGGCCCACGACGCACCAGATCCCGAGCACCAGCGCGACGGTGCCGAGCTCCCAGGAGCCCGCCGGCTCCCGGGCGGCGAGGGAGTCGGGCAGGAACACCGACCGCAGTCCCTGGGCCAGCCACTTCACCGGGAAGACCGAGGCGACGTCCTGCAGCCAGCCGGGCACCTGGTCGAACGGCATGAAGACGCCGGAGACGAACTCCAGCACCAGCGCGATCGGGGTGACCGTCGCCGAGGCCGACCGCGCGTTGCGGGCGAGGGAGGAGACGGCGATGCCGAGCAGCGTGCAGGCCGCCGCGCCCAGCACTGTCACCCAGGCGAAGGTCAGCCAGTCCGCCCCGGTCGGCAGGTTGATGCCGAACACGAGCACGCCGACGACCAGCAGCGCGAGGATCGTCGCGATCGTCACGGCGACGACCTGCGCGACCTTGCCGACGAAGTAGGCGGTCTTCGGCATGGGGCTGCCGGCCAGCGCCTTGAGGGTGCCGTCGGAGCGCTCGCCGGCGATGTGGATCGCCATGTTCTGCAGGCTCGCCCCGACGATCCCCGCGGCGATGACGCCCGCCATGAAGTACTGCGGGAAGTCCACGCCGGAGCCGAGGTCGTAGTCCAGGACCGCGCCGAGCCCCAGCAGCAGGATGACCGGGAACAGCAGCGTGAAGACCACCGACTCACGCTGGCGGAAGAACTCCTTGAGCTCGACCCCCGCCCGGGTGCGGGAGACCCGGGCGACCGAGGGCAGCGCGGCGCGCCCTGGGGCGGTGGTGGTCACGAGCGGTCCCCGATCATCTTCAGGTACACGTCCTCGAGCGTCGGCCGGCTGACGGCGAGGTCGGGCACCTCGCCCGGGAAGCGCGCGGCGAGCTCGGAGACGAAGGCGGTCGGCGTGGCGGTCTCGGCGGTGCGCCGGGCGCCGGCCTCGGTCCAGCTGACGACGGCCGGCGCGGTGCCGCGGCCGCCGAGCGCGGTGGGGACGGCGACCTCGGCCAGCTGCCCGTGGGCGATGACCCCGACCCGGTCGGCCAGCTCCTCGGCCTCGTCGAGGTAGTGGGTGGTCAGCAGCATGGTGGTGCCCAGCTCGCGCAGCGACCGGATCAGCGCCCAGAACTGGCGGCGGGCCTCGGGGTCGAACCCGGTGGTGGGCTCGTCCAGGAACAGCAGCCGGGGCCGGCCCACGATGCCCAGCGCCACGTCCAGCCGGCGCCGCTGCCCACCCGAGAGCGTGCGGCCGCGGGCGCCCGCCTTCTCCGTGAGACCGACGAGGTCGAGCACCTCGTCGGGGTCGCGGGGATCGGCGTAGTAGGACGCCTGCGCCGACAGCAGCTCGCGCACCGAGAGCTGGCTGTCCCCCGCACCGGACTGCAGCACGATGCCGAGCTCGGCCTTCCAGCGGCGCCCGCCCCGCGCCGGGTCGACCCCGAGCACGCGGACCTCACCACCGTCGCGATCGCGGTAGCCCTCGCAGATCTCGACGGTGGTCGTCTTCCCCGCACCGTTGGGACCCAGCAGGGCGAAGATCTCCCCGCGGTGGATGTCGAGGTCCAGGCCGTCGACGGCCGCACGGTCGCCGTACCGCTTGACCAGGCCGCGGATGGAGATGGCTGCGTCCGGGTTCAACGGCTCCCTCTCGGGGCCCGCCGCGAGCGTGCGAGTGGTGGGGAGGAGGGAGTCCTTCTGCACGAGAGACCAGTGTCCCCTACGACCCTGCGGTGATGCGGTCGAGGACGAGCGGGAGCGGCTCGTCACCGGTGTCGACGCCGATGGCCCCCTCGAGCGCCGCGAGCGCCCGCGGGATGCGCGCGGCGTCGTCGGTGTGCAGCTCCAGCAGCGGCCGGCCGGCGGTCACCAGCTCCCCCACGCCGGCCGTCCAGGTGATCCCCGCGGCGGCCGACACCGGGTCCTCCTTGCGGGCTCGGCCGGCGCCCAGCCGCCAGGCGGCGACGCCGAGCGCGTAGGCGTCCAGGCGGGTCAGCATGCCGGTGGCCGGCGCGGTCACCACGTGCGTCTCGGCCGGGCGCGGCAGCGGGGCGTCGGGGTCGCCGCCCTGCGCGGCGATCATCCGCCGCCACACGTCCATGGCCCGCCCGTCGGCCAGCGCCTCGGCGGGGTCGACGTCGTCGCGCCCGGCACCGACCAGCATCTCCCGCGCCAGCGCCAGGGTCAGCTCGACGACGTCGGCCGGGCCGCCACCGGCGAGCACCTCCACCGACTCCGCGACCTCCACGGCATTGCCCGCGGCGCGGCCCAGTGGCCGGTCCATCGCCGTCACCAGGGCGACGGTGCGCACCCCGGCCGCCTCCCCGAGCCCGACCATCGTGCGGGCCAGCTCGCGCGACGCGGCGGGGTCCTTCATGAACGCCCCGGAGCCCGTCTTGACGTCCAGGACCAGCGCGTCGGCGCCCTCGGCGATCTTCTTGCTCATGATGGAGCTGGCGATCAGCGGGATCGACTCGACGGTGCCCGTGACGTCGCGCAGCGCGTAGAGCAGCTTGTCGGCCGGCGCCAGGTCGTGGCCGGCGGCGCAGATGACCGCGCCCACGTCGCGCAGCTGCGCCAGGTAGGCCTCCTCGTGCACGTCGGCCCGCCACCCGGGGATCGCCTCGAGCTTGTCCAGCGTGCCGCCGGTGTGGCCGAGGCCCCGGCCGGAGAGCTGCGGCACGGCCACCCCGCAGGCGGCGACGAGGGGCGCCAGAGGAAGGGTGATCTTGTCGCCGACGCCACCGGTGGAGTGCTTGTCGGCGGTCGGCCGGCCGAGGGACGACAGGTCCTTGCGCTCGCCGGAGTCGATCATCGCCTGGGTCCAGGACGCGAGCTCGTCGGCGGTCATCCCGCGGAAGAACACCGCCATGAGCAGCGCGCTCATCTGCTCGTCGGGGACCTGACCGGCGGTGTAGGCCCCGATCACCCAGCGGATCTGCTCCGTGGTGAGCGGCACGCCGTCCCGCTTGGCGCGGATGACGTCGATGGCGTCGTGACCGGCCATCAGCCCTGGCCCCGCTCGGCGGCAGCCGTCAGGTCCTCGGGACCGAAGGCGTCGGGCAGCACCTCGCGCATCGGCACGATGCCGAGGGACACCGTCTCGATCAGCATGTCGGCGCCGCCGTGCTCCCAGAGCAGCTGCCGGCAGCGGCCGCACGGCATGAGCGGCTGACCGTCCCCGCCGACGCAGGCCACCGCGACCAGCCGGCCGCCTCCGGTGCGGGCCAGGTCGCTGACCATCCCGCACTCGGCGCACAGGCCCAGCCCGTACGAGGCGTTCTCCACGTTGCACCCGGTGACGACGCGGCCGTCGTCGACCAGCCCGGCGACCCCGACCGGGAACCTCGAGTAGGGGGCGTAGGCGTGGGTCATGGCCTCGCGGGCCGCGGTCCGAAGGGCATCCCAGTCGGGCTCGGGCAGGTCGGGCACTAGTGCTCCCCTCGTCGGTACACCAGGCCGTCCGCCTTGGGCATCCGCAGCCGTTGGGAGGCCAGCGAGAGGACCAGCAGCGTGGTCAGGTGCGGGGTGAAGAAGACGATGCCGTCGGGCAGCTCGTCGATGGTCAGGAAGCCGACCAGCGCGACGGCGGCGAACACCACGGCGAGGCCCGCGGGCACCCAGCGGCGGCGCAGCGCCTGGTACACGGCCACGCCGACGAGCAGCAGGGCGACCAGGAGCAGCAGCGCGACGACCGCCGTCCGGCTGCGCAGCTGCAGGGCGTCGGAGAAGCCGAACAGCCCGGCGCCGGCGGCCAGGCCTCCCGGCCGCCAGTTGCCGAAGATCAGCGCGGCCAGGCCGATGAAGCCGCGGCCACCGGTCTGCCCTTCGCGGTAGATGCCGGCCACGAACACGAGGAAGACGCCGCCGAGCCCGGCCAGCGCGCCGGAGATGATCACCGCGATGTACTTCATCCGGTAGACCGGGACGCCGAGCGAGTCCGCCGCCGCGGGGTTCTCGCCGCACGACCGCAGCCGCAGCCCGAACGCCGTCCGCCAGAGGATCACGTACGAGATCGGGATGAGCAGGATCGCCAGCAGGGTGACCACACCGAGCCCGCTGGTGAGCCCGCGGAGCACCCCGGCGAGGTCGCTCAGCAGGAACCAGCCGGTGTCCTCCAGGTCGCCCAGCAGGTCGGGCCCGGAGGAGAGCACCGGGATCGAGAAGCTCGGCGGGTCGCCGCCCACCGACGGCGACTGCGTCGGGCCGCCCCCGGTGCCCTGGACGTAGACCAGTTCCGACAGGAAGCGGACGACACCCGCGGCGAGGATGTTGATCGCCACCCCGGAGATGACGTGGTCGACGCCGAAGGTCACCGTCGCGATGGCGTGCAGCAGGCCGCCGATGGCCCCGAGCACGGTGCCGCCGATGATCGCGCCGACCCAGCCCCACTGCCAGCCGGCCCAGCCGGCGCCCCAGGTGCCGAGGATCAGCATCCCCTCGAGGCCGATGTTGACCACGCCGGCGCGCTCGGAGTAGAGGCCACCCAGCGCCGCGAGCCCGATCGGCACCGCCAGCAGCAGCGCAGCCCGCATCGTCGACGACGAGGTCAGCGCCTCCTCGCCGGAGACCGCCCGGGTGACGGAGAAGACGAACAGCAGGCCGACGACCAGCCACAGGATCCTGCTGCCCCGGCTCCCGCCGGTGAGCCGGTCGGTGAGCGGGCCACGGCTGGGCCGGGTCGCGGTGCTGCCGCCGGCCGGGGTCGCGGTGGTCATGCGCGCGCCTCCTCGGAAGAGCCCGGGACTCCGGTGCGGACCCGGTGCCCGCCGTCCGGACCGGCGCCGGGGCCGGGACCGCCGGGGCCCGCACCGCCACCCGGGTCCGGCGGCGCGCCGGTCGCCTCGGCAGCGGACCGCTCGGCCGAGCGCAGGGCCAGCCGGCGGGCGACCTCGTTGGCGATCACGACGGCGAGCACGATCGTCCCCTGGATGATCGTCACCACCGACGCGGGGATGTCGGCGAACTGCAGCGGCAGCGCCGCACGGTCGAGGAACGCGAACAGCAGCGCCGCCAACGCGATGCCGAGGACGTTGTTCCTCCCGAGCAGGGCCACGGCGATGCCCAGGAAACCGAGCCCGGCGGTGAACTCGGTGCCGAAGGCGCGCGTCTCGCCGAGCAGGTCGGGCAACCCGATGAGCCCCGCGACGGCACCGGAGAGCAGCATGGTCGTGACGACCATGCGGCGGGCGTCGACACCGCTGGCGGTGGCGGCGGACGCCGAGATGCCGGTGGCCCGCAGGTCGAAGCCGAACCGGGTGCGCTGGACGAGCACCGCGATCACGATCCCCACCACGACGGCCACGACGAGGAAGCCGAACAGCTCCGTGCGCGGCTCGGCCAGCCCGAAGGCGCCGAGCACCCCGCCCAGCCCCGGGAACCACGCCGACTCCGGCAGCGGCGTCGTGGTGATGATCGACGCGCCCTCCGGGCTGCCCCGGAACGGACCGGTGAGCAGGAAGGACGCCAGCCCGAGCGCGATGAAGTTCAGCATGATGGAGCTGATGACCTCGCTGACACCGCGGGTCACCTTGAGCACGCCCACGATGCCGGCCCAGAAGGCGCCGACCACCATGGCCACGACGATGACCAGCAGGACGTGCAGCGGGCCGGGCAGCGCCACGGCCGCACCGACGGCGGCGGCGACGACGGTGGCCAGCCGGTACTGGCCCTCGACGCCGATGTTGAACAGCCCCATGCGGAAGGCGATGGAGACGGCGAGCCCGGCCAGGAACAGCGGGACGGCGCGGTTGAGGATCACCACGATCGACTGCACCTGCTGCGAGGGCCGCTCGCCCAGGTCGACCATGACCTGCAGCGCCCGCAACGGGTTCTCCCCGATGAGGGCGATGACGAGGGCGGAGATCACCAGCGCCACGAGGACGGCGAGCACCGGGCCCAGCAGCGTCAGGCCGGTGCGGCGCAGGCGGTTCACGCGGCACCCGCCGCGGTCCGGGCGCCGGTCATGTACCCGCCGAGCTCCTCGGGGGTGACCTGGCGGGGGTCCACGGTGGCCACGAGGCGGCCGCGGAACATGACGTGGAGGGTGTCGGAGAGCCCGATCAGCTCGTCGAGGTCGGCAGAGACCAGCACGATCCCCATCCCTTCGCCGCGGGCGTCCTTGAGCAGCTCCCAGATGACCGATTGGGCGCCGACGTCGACCCCTCGGGTGGGATGGGCGGCGATCAGCAGCCGCGGGCCGGCGCTCATCTCGCGGCCGACGTTGAGCTTCTGCTGGTTGCCGCCGGAGAGCGCGGCGGCCAGCGTCTCGGGGCCGGGCGCGCGGACGTCGTACTCGCGCATGATCCGCTCGGTGTCGGCGCGGGCCGCCTTCCGGTCGATGAACGGGCCCCGGGCCGCCGGCGGCCGGGTCTGGTGGCCCAGGATCCGGTTCTCCCAGAGCGGGGCGTCGAGCAGCATCCCCTGCCGGTGGCGGTCCTCCGGGATGAAGCCGATGCCGGCCTCGCGGCGGGCCCGCGTGCTCCACCCGGTGACGTCGTCCTCGCCGAGCCGGACCCTGCCGGCGGCGAGCGGGCGCAGGCCCATGATCGCGTCGACCAGCTCGGCCTGGCCGTTGCCCTCGACCCCGGCGATGCCCACGACCTCGCCCTCGCGGACGGTCAGGTCGACGGAGTCGACCAGCGGCCGCCCCATGTCCGAGGCCACGGTGACGCCCGACAGCCGGAGCACCGGGACCTCGCGCACGGTGGAGCTGCGGAGCTCCGGCGTGGGCAGCTCGGCGCCGACCATCATCTCGGCGAGCTGCTTGGCCGTGGTCGTGCGCGGATCAGCCTCCCCCACCGTGGTGCCCCGGCGGATCACGGTGATCGTGTCGGCGACCTTGCGTACCTCGTCGAGCTTGTGCGAGATGAAGATGACGGTGAGGCCCTCGCGCTTGAGCTCCGCGAGGTTGCCGAAGAGCTCGTCGACCTCCTGGGGCACCAGGACGGCGGTCGGCTCGTCGAGGATGAGAGTGCGGGCGTTGCGGTAGAGCACCTTCGCGATCTCGACCCGCTGGCGGTCACCGACGCCGAGCTCCTCCACCAGCGCGTCGGGGCGCAGCCCGAGGCCGTAGCGGTCGGAGATCTCCTCGATCCGGCGGCGGGCGCCGTCCCGGTCCAGCCGGCCGCCCTTCGTGGGCTCGCTGCCCAGGACCACGTTCTCCAGGACCGTGAAGTTGTCGGCCAGCATGAAGTGCTGGTGGACCATGCCGATCCCGGCCGCGATGGCGTCGGCCGGGCTGCGGAACTGCACGGGGCGGCCGTCGACGAGGATCGTCCCCTCGTCCGGCCGGTGCTCGCCGTACAGCGTCTTCATCAGCGTGGACTTGCCGGCCCCGTTCTCCCCGACGATGGCGTGCACCTCGCCGCGGCGGACCGCCAGCTCGATGTCCTTGTTCGCCACGACGCCGGGGAAGCGCTTGGTGATGCCGCGCAGCTGGACCGCGTAGGGCGATCGGGCCGCCTCGTCGCCGGACGTGGCGCCGGCGGCTGGAGCCTGGGCCATGGGTGGGCCTCTCTCTGACGGTGCGCCGCGCGGGCGGCGCTGGTCTCGATCCGGCGCACCGGTGACGACGCCGGTCGGGTCGTCGTCCCCCGGATGACCGGTGGTCGGGCGGGGTGACCGGGGTTCGGGCACCCGCCCTGCGCATGATGTCGCACCCTCGCGGCGACCGGGACCGTGCCCCCCGCGGGGTCGGGGCCCGCTCGCCACGACGGCGGGCCCGGGCGGGATGCCCGGACCCGCCGTCGGAGGGTCGCTCCGGTGCGCCGGCCGGAGCTGTCCGGCCGGCGCACCCGGCCTCACGGGGTCGTGGGGACCTCGATCTCGCCGGAGACGATGCGCTGGCGCCACTCCTCGAGCTGGCCCTGGATGTCGTCGATCTGCCCACCCGAGGTGGCCAGGCCGACGCCGTCGCTCTCCAGGTCGTAGACGAGGTCGATGCCGCCCTGGACGTTGCCCTCGGCGTAGTCGGTGATGAAACTCTCGACGGCGTTGTCGACCCGCTTGAGCATCGAAGTCATGATCACCGCCTGCAGCGCGGGGTCGTCGACCGTCTGGTACTGGTCGGAGTCGACGCCGATCGCCCGGTTGCCGGTCTGGGCCGCCGCCTGGAAGACGCCGGTGCCCGAGCCGCCCGCCGCGTGGAACACGATGTCCGCGCCGGCGTCGTACATGCTGCGGGCCAGGATCTGACCGCGGGCCGGGTCACCGAACCCGGAGAAGTCGCCGGCCGGCGAGATGTACTCGACGTCGACCTGGATGTCCGGGTTGACGGCCTTGGCACCGGCCACGTACCCGGCCTCGAACTTCTGGATCAGCGGCATCTCGACGCCGCCGACGAAGCCGACGTGCCCGGTCTCGCTCTTCAGCGCCGCCGCGACGCCGGCGAGGAAGCTGCCCTCCTCCTCGGCGAAGACGAGGCCGGTCAGGTTCTCGGTCTCGATCCCCTCCTCTTCCGTGCGGACGTCCACGACGGCGAACGTGGTGTCGGGGAAGTCCTCGGCGACCTCGCCGATCGAGTCGCTGTAGGCGAAGCCGACGGCGATGACCGGGTCGTAGCCCGCCTCGGCCAGGTTGGCCAGGCCCTCGACGCGGTCGGAGCCGTCGTCGTTGGGGCTGAACTCCTGGACCTCGCCGTCCAGCGCCCCGATGGCCGCCTCGACACCGGCGTAGGCCGAGTCGTTGAACGACTGGTCGCCGCGGCCACCGACGTCGTACGCGAGGCCGACCTGGAGGTCACCCGAACCGCTGCCGCCGCCGCTGTCGCCGCCGGCCGTGGGCTCCTCGTCGCTGGCACAGGCCGCCAGGGCCAGGCTGCCGGCCAGCAGCAGCGCCGCGGCCTTCGTCATCCGCGCTCGGCGCAAGACGATCTCCTCTCTGGGGGGAGGACCCACGCGTGGCGGGGTTCTCCCGGGGGTGTGAACTGCGGTGGCTCGCGGGCCCGCGTGGAGCGGGCCGTCGTGGGCCACGACCCAGGACGCTAACCGCGCGGACCCGGCACGCCCCAAACTCTGCGGCGGACTGAAACCCGATCGTTGCGAACCCTCATCCGATCGGGCCGCCTTCTCCCCGGAAGCCGTGTCCCACCTCACCTCCGCATAGCCTCCGGGCATGGGACGACGACGTGCGGCCTGTCTGGCGGGCGCCGTGACACTCGCTCTCGTGGCGGGCCCGGCCGGCCCGGCCGGAGCGACCCCGCCGCCGCCGACCACGACGGCGACCCCGCCTCGCCCCACGGTCGACCTCACCGCGCCGACGCCGACCGCGCCCCGCACGGGCCTGCCCCCGCGGGGCACCGCCCCGGACGGCAGCACGGTGGGCGGCGAGCGGCTGCGCACCCGCGGCCTCGTCGTCGCCGACGGCGCTCCCCCGCTCCCCGACGGCGTGGTCGCGTCCGGCTGGCTGGTCGCCGACGCGGGCACGGGGGCGGTGCTGGCCGCCCGCGACCCGCACGGGCGGTACTACCCGGCGAGCACCCTCAAGACCCTGACCCTCCTGACGCTGGCGCACCGGCTCGACCCGGCCGAGGTGGTGGTGGGCACGGTCGAGGACGAGCAGATCGAGGGCAGCCGCGTCGGGCTCGTGGCCGGCGGGCGCTACCCCGTCCCGCTGCTCTTCACGGCGCTGATGCTGCAGTCGGGGAACGACGTCGCATCGGCGCTGGCGCGGGCGGCCGGCGGCGAGGCGGCCACGGTTGCCGCGATGAACCGGACGGCCGTGGAGCTGGGTGCCTACGACACGGTCGCCGGCACCCCGTCCGGGCTGGACGTCGCCGGCCAGTCCTCCTCCCCCTACGACCTGGCGCTGATCTTCCGCGCGCTCGTAGAGGACCCGGTCACCGCGGCGGTGCTACGCACGCCGACGGCGGACATGCCGGCGGTCGGGGACCGGTTCCCGGGCTTCCAGATCCAGAACCAGAACCCGCTGCTGACCGGCTACCCCGGCAACCTCGGCGGGAAGACGGGGTTCACCGACGCCGCCCGGCACACGTTCGTCACCGCAGCCGAGCGCGACGGCCGCCGGCTCGTGGTGAGCGTCCTGGACACGGAGAACCGACCGCTGCGGGCGGCCGACCAGGCGGCGCTGCTGCTCGACTGGGGGTTCGCCGTCCCCACCACCGTCCCGGGGGTGGGGACGCTGGTCCGCCCCGCCGACCTGGCCCCCGCCACGCCGGCGGCGCCCGCCACCCCGCCCGCACCCTCCGCCCCGACCTCCCCGGCGCCGCGTCGCCCGATGCTCGCCGCGCCCGCGCCGCACGCGGCCGCGTCGCCCTGGGCCGTGGCCGCCCTCGCCGGGCTGGGGCTCGGCGCGCTCGGCGCGGTCAGCGCGACGGCGCGGCGGCGGCGACGGGCGCCCGCTCCTCCGGCTGCCGGCCGGCGCCCTCCACCGCGGGGAGGGTGGCGGTCCAGGCGGCGGTGAAGAACGCGAACCGGAACACGATGTTGATCCAGACCAGGATGCCGACGGCGCCGCCGAAGGCCGACGCGGTCACGCTCCCGGAGATGAGCGACAGGTAGAGGTTCCCGATCAGCTTCATGGCCTCGAAGCCCACGGCGCCGAACAGCGCCCCGGGCAGCAGCCGCCGCACGGGGTGCGGCGTGGCCGGGACCACCTTCAGCAGCCAGAGGAAGACGACGGTGTCGCCGAGGAAGGCCAGCGCCAGCCCCACCACGGTCGTGAACACCGCGAGCCCCGTCGCGTCCGTCAGCCCGAGCACGTCGAGGAACCACGACGTCGCCCCCGTGGCGACCCCGGTCAGCACGAGGCTCGCCAGCCCGACCGCGCCCAGCAGCACCAGCGCCAAGAGGTCCTGGACGTTGTCGCGGAGGAACTCCGGCTCATCGGCGCGCCCCTTCCAGATGCGCTCCATGCCGATGCGCAGCTTGTCCATCGCCCGCAGCCCGGCGTAGACGAACCCCACGAGGCCGATCACGCCGACCACCTCGGCCGAGCCGACCGCCCCGCGCAGGTCCGCGACGATGTCCCGCCCGGTGCTGCCGGGGAACGCCTCCCGGATCGCCTCGTAGAGCTCCCGCTGCAGCAGCTCGTTCCCGGCCAGCACCAGCCCGATCACCGAGGCCACCAGCAGCAGCACGGGGAACAACCCGAGGAACACGAAGTAGGTGACGCCCGCGGCCATGAGGTCCCCCTGCGTCCGCCGGTACCGCCCACCGGCACGGGCCAGGTGGTCGAACCAGGGGGACCGCCGCCGAGCGGCGTCGACCGTCCCCTCGACGCGGTCCCACGTCCGCGCCGGCAACCCCTTCCGGGCGGGGGCGTCGCGGGGAGGGGCGGAGCTCACCGCCCGAGTCTGGCGGCTGGCCGCCGGGTGCGCGCCCTCAGCGCTCCCGGCCGGTCAGGGGGTACTCGCGGGCGATCTCCCAGGCGCCGGCCGCCGTCTGCTCGAACTCGGTGAAGTGGTCCACCCGGAACTCGGCGGAGAGGTCCTGCAGCCCGCAGTAGGCCAGCTCGAGCATGTCGGCCGGCACGTCGTGGGCGACGGTGACGTGCGGGTGGTACGGGAAGGAGAGCGAACGGGCCAGCGGACCGCGGCGGACGTCGTTGGCCAGCAGCTCGCAGTTGCCGATCCCCCGAGCCACGGCCACGAACACGACGTCGGAGACCGGCGTGAACGTGCCGGTACCGGCCAGGTGCATGTCGAACGGCGGGTGCGCCGCGGCGACGTCGGCGAGGTGCTCGGTGATGGTGGCGCGGTCGGCGACCGGCACCTCCGTCGGCGGGAGCAGGGTCACGTGCGGCGGGACCAGCGTCGCCTGCGGGTCGCCGACCTTGGCGCGCCAGTCGACGAGCAGGGACGCCCAGGGCTCGGGGATCGGCACGATCACCCCGAGCACCGCCGTCTCCGGCGGCGTCCCCAGCCGGCCGACGAAGGTGTCGTCGTTCATGCCACCGGCCCCGCGGGTGGCAGGAAGCCGACCCGCTCGTAGACCGTGGCCAGCGTGCGGCCGGCCACTTCCCGGGCGCGTGCCGCTCCCGCGGCGAGCAGGCGCTCGAGCTCGGCGGGGTCGGCCATCAGCTCCGCCGTGCGCCGCTGCACCGGGGCAAGGGCGTCGGTGACGACCTCGGCGAGCTCCTTCTTCAGGTCGCCGTACCCGCGGCCGGCGAAGTGCTCCTCCAGCTCCGCGGTGCTCCGTCCGGAGAAGGCGGAGTGGATGGTGAGGAGGTTCGTCACGCCCGGCTTGTTCTCGGGGTCGGCGACGATCTCCCGCCCGGTGTCGGTGACCGCGGAACGGATCTTCTTCGCCGTCACCTTCGGGTCGTCCAGCAGGTTGATGCAGCCGGCCGGGGGAAGGCTCTTGCTCATCTTCTTCTCGGGCGTCTGCAGGTCCAGCACCTTGGCCGCGCCCGCCGGGATGTAGGCCTCGGGCATCGTGAACGTCTCGCCGTACCGCCCGTTGAACCGGCCGGCCAGGTCGCGGGTGAGCTCCAGGTGCTGCCGCTGGTCCTCTCCCACCGGCACCCGGTGCGCCTGGTACAGCAAGATGTCCGCGGCCTGCAGCACCGGGTAGGTGAACAGCCCCACCGACGTCGGACCGACCCCCTCGCGGGAACTCTTGTCCTTGAACTGGGTCATCCGGCCGGCCTCCCCGAAGCCGGTGAGGCACTGCAGCACCCAGGCCAGCTGGGCGTGCTCGGGCACCTGGCTCTGCACGAACAGGGTGCTGCGGGCGGGGTCCACGCCCAGGGCGAGCAGCTGTGCCGCCGACACCAGCGTGCGCCGGCGGAGCACGGCCGGGTCCGGCGGCTCGAGGGTGATCGCGTGCAGGTCGACGACGCAGTAGAAGGCGTCGTGGTCCTCCTGCATGCTCACCCACTGCCGGAGGGCGCCGACGTAGTTGCCGAGGTGGAAGGAGTCCGCCGTCGGCTGGATGCCGGAGAGCACTCGGGGAAGAGCCACGTCGGCCATCAAACCAGCCGGGGCCGGCGCCCGTTCCGGGCTCCCCCGCACCGCCGGGACACCGGCCGCCGCAGGGGCGGGGTCGGTGCTGGTCAGCGTGCCGTGACCGGGAGCGCGTCGTCGAGCGCGGCGAGGAAGGCGTCGTCCTCCTCCGGCGTGCCCACGGTGACCCGGATGCCCTCCCCCGCGAACGGCCGGGTGATCACCGCCCGGGCCTCCAGGGCAGCCGCGAGCTCGGCCGTGCGCTCCCCCGTCGGCAGCCACACGAAGTTGGCCTGGCTGTCGGCGACCTCCAGCCCCCGGTCGCGCAGCGCGGCGGTGAGCCGCTCGCGCTCGGTGACGACCGCGGCGCACCGCACCCGCACCTCGTCCTCGCTGGCCAGCGCCGCGACCGCCGCCGCCTGGGCCACCATGCCGACGCTGAACGGCAGGTGGGTCTTGCGCACCGCCTCGGCGACCGCCGGGTCCTCGGCGAGCAGGTAGCCGACGCGCAGCCCGGCCAGCCCCCAGGCCTTGGAGAAGGTGCGGAGGACCGCCACGTTGGGTCTCCCGCGCATCAGCTCCACGCCGTCGGGGACCCGGGGGTCGGTGACGAACTCGCGATAGGCCTCGTCGAGGACGACCAGCGTCTCCGCGGGCACCGCGTCGAGGAAGCGCTCCAGCTCGGCTCGGCGCACCGCCGTCCCGGTGGGGTTGTTGGGGTTGCAGACGAACACCAGCCGCGTGGCGTCGTCCAATGCGGCGGCCAGCGCCTCGAGGTCGTGGGTGTCGGGAGACCCGCCGGGCCGGCCGGGGACCAGCGGCACCTGGATCGCGCGGGCGCCGGCGACCCGGGCGAGCAGCGGGTACATCTCGAACGACCGCCAGGCGAAGGCGATGCTCGTCCCGGGGTCGTTGTACGCCTGGGCGAGCTCCTGGCAGATCGCCACGGCCCCGCAGCCGCTGGCGACCTGCGCGGGGTCGACCCCGTAGCGCTCGGCCAGCGCGCCGGTGAGGACGACGGCGCCGTTGTCCGGGTACCGGTTGGTCTCGGCGACCGCGGCGGTGACCGCCTCGACGACGGCGGGCAGCGGCGGGAACGCGACCTCGTTGCTCGCGAGCTTCACAGCGCGCTCGACGCCGATCTCGCGGGCCAGGTCCGCCGGGTTCCGGCCGGGCCGGTACGCGGGCAGCGACTGCACCGCCGGTCGGGCACTGACCACCAGATCCTCCGCTTCCCACGGGCCGTCCTTCTAAGGTGTGCCCATGCGCGTACTCGTCGCCGGCGGCGCCGGCTACATCGGCAGCGTAGTGACCGCCGCCCTGCTCGACCGCGGTCACGACGTCACCGTCCTCGACGACCTCTCGACGGGGCACGCCGACGCCGTGCCCGAGGGCGCGACGCTGGCCGAGGTGTCGCTGCACGATTCCGCGCCGGTGCTCGCCGAGGTCCGGCCCGAGGCGGTGCTGCACTTCGCGGCCAAGTCGCTGGTCGGGGTCTCCCAGCAGCAGCCGGAGGACTACTGGCACACCAACGTCGGCGGCTCGTTCGCGCTGCTGGAGGCAATGCGCGCGGTCGACTGCCGGCGGATCGTCTTCTCCTCCACCGCCGCGACCTACGGGGAGCCGGACCAGGTGCCCATCCGCGAGGACGCACCCACCCGGCCGACCAACACCTACGGCGCCTCGAAGCTCGCCGTCGACCACATGCTCACCTCGTACGCCGTCGCCCACGGGTTCGCCGCGGTGAGCCTGCGGTACTTCAACGTCGCCGGCGCCGCCTACGGGCTCGGCGAACGGCACGCCACCGAGACCCACCTCATCCCCATCGCCCTCCAGGTGGCGGCGGGGCAGCGTGAGTCGCTGACCGTCTACGGCCAGGACTACCCGACCCCCGACGGCACCTGCATCCGCGACTACGTGCACGTCGAGGACCTGTCGGACGCCCACCTGCTCGCGCTGCCCGCACCGGCGGCCGGCGAGCACCGCATCTACAACCTGGGCAACGGCACCGGCTTCTCCGTGCAGGAGGTCGTCGAGGCCGCCCGCACGGTCACCGGCCACCCCATCCCGGTCACCATCGGCGAACGGCGGGCCGGCGACCCGGCGCAGCTGGTGGCCTCCAGCGACCGCATCCGCGCCGACCTCGGCTGGGCGCCGAAGCACACCGACCTGGTCGGCATCGTGCGCGACGCCTGGGCGGTCGCCCGGTCCCGCTGACGCCCGACGCAGCGGGCGCTCCTAGGCGGTCGGGGTCTCGCTGCGCTCGTCGTCCTCCGGGACGTCGGGGGCCGGGGGCGGGCCGACGCGCAGGCGGGCGATCCGCCGGCCGTCGAGCTCCAGCACCTCGATGCTGCGCCCCTCGGCCTCGGCGGTGTCCCCGACCCGGGGCAGCCGGCCGAGCTCGGCCAGGACGTAGCCGGCGGCCGTCTCGTACGGCCCCTCGGGCAGCCGCAGCCCGGTGGCCTCGGCGAAGTCGTCGAGGTTGAGGAGGCCGTCGACCTCCCGCGGCGCGTCGGGCGACTGCCGGGCCTCGGGCTCGACCTCCTCGTCGTACTCGTCGTAGATCTCCCCGATGACCTCCTCGATGAGGTCCTCGAGCGTGACGATGCCGTCGGTGCCGCCGTACTCGTCGACGACGATCGCCAGGTGCTGGTTGTCCCGGCGCATCTCGCTGAGCACCGTCAGGACCGCGGCGGTGCCGGGCAGCCTGGTGACCTCGCGGGCCAGGTCCCCCACGGTCGCCGCCCGCCCCGCCGGGTGGTTGGGCAGGAACAGGTCGCGCACGTGCACGAAGCCGACGACGTCGTCCTCGTCCTGGCCGACGACGGGGAACCGCGACCAGTTCGACTCCGCCACCAGCTTGGCCGCGCGACTGGCGGTCATCGACGCCTCGAGGAACTGCACCTCGGTGCGCGGCGTCATCACCTCGCGCACCTCGCGCTCGCCGGCGCGGAACACCTCGTCGATGAGCCGGCGCTCGTCGCTGCTGAGCGACTCGTGCGCGGCCACCAGGTCGCGCAGCTCCTCCTGGCTGATCGACTCACCGCTGGCCTTGGGGTCACCGCCGACCAGCCGGACGAGCCCGTTGGTCGACTTCGACAGCAGCCAGATGACCGGCCGGGACAGCTTGGCGATGGCGTTCAGCGGTGCGGCGACCATGAGGGAGAAGCCCTCGGCCCGCTGGAGGGCCAGCCGCTTGGGGGTCAGCTCACCCACGACGAGGGACACGTAGCTGATCGCGACGGTGACCAGGACCAGCGCCAGGGTGCCGGAGAGCCTCTGGCTCACGCCCTGGTCCTGCAGCCAGTCGGCCAGGGGCGCCGAAAGGGTGCTCGCACCGAACGCGGCGGAGAAGAACCCGGCGAGGGTGACCCCCACCTGCACGGCGGCGAGGAACTGGTTCGGGTCCCCGAGGAGCTTCTGCACCGCCTTGCCGCGGCGGCCACCCTGCTCGGCCATGGCCCGGACCTGCGACTCCCGCAGCGAGACCAGCGCGATCTCCGCGCCGGCGAACGCGCCGCCGATCAGGATGAAGACGACGACCATGACGATGTTGAGCCATACGTCGCTCACCGGCGGCGTGCTCCTCAGGGGTTCGGGATGGGGCGGACCGTTCCATGGTGCCGGGTCCATGCTGCCCGGCGACCGCGCCCGCACGCCCGGGAACCCCGGTCGGGTGCGTGAGTGTGCGCACTCCCAGGCGCTTTCGCCGCAGGGTGCGTACGGATAGTCTTCGATCGATAACGGATCGTGATCTTCTGAGGAGCCGCATGCGCCACCGGCCGTCCGGCCCCCTGCTGCCCACCCGACGGTCCCCGAGGGTGGGTCTCGCCGTCGCGATGGCGTTCGGCGCCACCGCCGTCGTGCTCACCGCCCCCGTGGTCTCCGGGCCGGAGGAGGCGCCCCGCCCGTTCGACCCGTCGTCCTCGGCCGGATCCGCTCCCCACTCCTCCACGTCGGTGGTGCCCGGCACCGCCCCGGCAGCGCCCGGGCCGTCCGGCGACACCGCCGCGGCGCCGGAAACCGGTTCCGGGCAGCCTGCGGCGGCCGTCCCCGAGCCGGCGCCCGCGCCCGGTCACGGGGCTGCGCCGCCGTCCGCGCCCGCCGGCCCTTCCGCGTCGACCAGCCGGGCCCCTGCCCCCACGGCCGCCGCGGCGGCACCGCCCCCCGGCGCCGCGAGCGCGCCGGCGGCCCCGGGCGCCGAGGGCGAGGTCGTGGCCCTGGTGAACGCCCAGCGCTCTCAGGCCGGCTGCGGTCCGGGTGGCGGCCGACGCCGGGCTCGCCGCGGTCGCCCGGGCGCACAGCGCCGGCATGCGCGACCGCGGGTTCTTCGACCACGTCGACCCCGACGGGCTCGACCCGTTCGACCGGGCCGACCGGGCAGGCGTCTCCGCCCGGGCGGAGAACATCGCGCGCGGCCAGGCCGACCCGGCCGCCGTCATGGCCTCGTGGCTGAACAGCCCCGGCCACCGGGCCAACATCCTGAACTGCGGGCTGACCCGGTTGGGCGTCGGTGTGGCGACCGGCTCCGGCGGGCCCTGGTGGACCCAGCTGTTCGGCTGACTCGCCCGGTCTCGCCTACCCGCCTTGGCTGCGCACCCCGGCGAGCGCCGTCCACAGGCGGCGCGAGATGCGGCACATCGGGCTCCCCGAGCCCTTCGGGAGCCCGGTTCGACGCATCTCGCCGCCGACCCGACCCCGGACGCGCAGCGGCCCCGTCCAGAGGCTCACCCCGAGCGTGCGAGGGGTGAGGAGGACGGGGTCCTCCTTCAGGCCATGGCCTTCTGCAGGTTGGTGTCGATGGCCGCCAGGAACTCCTGGGTGGTCAGCCACGGCTGGTCCTTGCTGATCAGCAGCGCCAGGTCCTTGGTCATCTGACCGCTCTCGACGGTGTCGATGCAGACCTTCTCCAGGGTCTCCGCGAAGCGGGTCACCTCGGGCGTGCCGTCCAGCTTGCCGCGGTGGGCCAGGCCCCGGGTCCAGGCGAAGATCGACGCGATCGGGTTGGTCGAGGTCTCCTTGCCCTGCTGGTGCTGGCGGAAGTGCCGGGTCACCGTGCCGTGAGCGGCCTCGGCCTCCACCGTGCGGCCGTCGGGGCTCATGAGCACCGAGGTCATGAGGCCGAGCGAGCCGAAGCCCTGGGCCACGGTGTCGGACTGCACGTCGCCGTCGTAGTTCTTGCAGGCCCAGACGTAGCCGCCCTCCCACTTGAGGGACGCGGCGACCATGTCGTCGATCAGCCGGTGCTCGTACGTGATGCCGGCGGCGTCGAACTTCTCCTTGAACTCGGCCTGGAAGACCTCCTCGAACAGGTCCTTGAAGCGGCCGTCGTAGGCCTTGAGGATCGTGTTCTTGGTCGACAGGTAGACCGGGTAGCCGCGCTGCAGGCCGTAGTTCATCGAGGCCCGCGCGAAGTCGCGGATCGAGTCGTCCAGGTTGTACATCGCCATGGCGACGCCGCCGCCGGGCGACTGGAAGACCTCGTGCTCGATCGGCGCGGACCCGTCGGCCGGCTGGAAGCTGATCGTCAGCGTGCCCTCGCCGGGGAACTTGAAGTCGGTGGCGCGGTACTGGTCACCGAAGGCGTGGCGGCCGACGACGATCGGCTTGGTCCAGCCCGGCACCAGCCGCGGCACGTTCTCCATGATGATCGGCTCGCGGAAGATGACGCCGCCGAGGATGTTGCGAATCGTCCCGTTGGGCGAGCGGTACATCCGCTTGAGCCCGAACTCCTCGACGCGCGCCTCGTCCGGCGTGATCGTCGCGCACTTGACGCCGACGCCGTGCTTCTTGATGGCGTTCGCGGAGTCGACGGTGATCTGGTCGTCGGTCGCGTCCCGCGCCTCGATCCCCAGGTCGTAGTACTCCAGGTTGACGTCGAGATACGGGAGGATCAGCTGGTCCTTGATGAACTGCCAGATGATCCGGGTCATCTCGTCGCCGTCGAGCTCGACGACGGTGCCCTCGACCTTGATCTTGCTCACGCGTTCTCCTTGTGCGGTCACGGCCCCGTCCCGAGGCTCGCCCCGAGCGTGCGAGGGGTGAGGAGGACGGGGTCCTTCTAGTTCTTCAGAGGTCGGCTACGTCGGCCTGCTTCGCGCGCACTGCTTCGGCGGCCTCACGCAGGCCCGCCACTTCGCTCTCCGCCAGGTCGCTCTCGACGACCCGCCGGACGCCTTCCCGGCCGATCTCGGCCTCCACCCCGAGGTACACCCCGGAGATGCCGTACTCGCCGTCGACCCATGCGCACACCGGCATGACGGCGCCGGAGTCCTCCATGACCGCCCGGGCCATGCGGGCGGCAGCGGCGGAGGGAGCGTAGTAGGCCGACCCCGTCTTGAGCAGGGCCACCACCTCCGCGCCACCGTTGCGGGTGCGCTGGACGAGGTGCTCGATGCGGTCCGGCGCCATCGCCTCGGCCAGCGGCTTGCCGTCGACGGTGCACCGGGACGGCACCGGGACCATGGTGTCGCCGTGCGAGCCCAGGGTCAGGGTCCGCACCGAGGAGACCGGGACACCGAGCTCCTCGGCGACGTTGTTGGTGAAGCGGGCCGTGTCGAGCATGCCGGCCTGCCCCATGACCCGCCGCTTCGGGAAGCCGGTCGCCAGCTGCGCCAGCGCAGTCATCTCGTCCAGCGGGTTCGAGACGACGATGACGACGGCGTCGGGCGAGGTCCGCGCGATGTTCTCCGAGACCTGGCGGACGATGCCCGCGTTGGTCTCGATCAGGTCCATCCGGCTCATGCCGGGCTTGCGCGGCAGACCGGCGGTGACGACGACGACGTCGGAGCCCTCGGTGCCCTCGTAGGAGCCTCCGCCGACGCCCACCACCTGGGTCTCGAACCCCTCGATCGGGCGCGACTGGTTCATGTCCAGCGCGAGCCCCTCGGGCTTGCCTTCCACGATGTCGGTGAGGACGACGGTCTCGAAGACGTCGTACTCGGCCAGTCGCAGTGCGGTGGTGGAGCCGTAGAAACCGGCACCGACCACGGTGACCTTGCCGTTCCTGGGCTGCTTCGCCATGGTCGCCAACCTAGCCCTGCCCGGCGCCCCGCGCCGCCCCGGGGGCGCTCACGTGCCGGGGATGGCCAGGGCGACGGCGGCGAGCGCGATCCCCGTCCCGGCCAGGAGGACGACGTCGACCGCCCGGCTGCGGACCGCGAGGAAGCCCACCCGCCGGACCGGCAGGAGCAGCCGCAGCAGCGCCGCGCCCACCAGGGAGGTCCCGACCACCACCAGCCCCCAGCGCCAGTGCTCGACGGTGACCAGCAGCAGCCCGATCCCCACCCCGACCAGCACCGCGAGCAGCGGCAGCTGCCGCAGCAGCCCGGCGAGGAAGGGCCGGCGGACGTAGAGCGGCGGGCGGCTCACGGATCAGGCCGACAGCGCCTCGGCTGCCGCGGCCTGCTCGGCGGCGAGCACCACGTTCTGCAGCAGCATCGCCCGGGTCATCGGCCCCACTCCCCCCGGGTTGGGCGCGACGTGCCCGGCGACCTCGACGACGTCCCGGGCCACGTCGCCGGCGATCTTGCCGTCCACGCGGCTGACGCCCACGTCCAGGACGGCGGCCCCCGGCTTGACCATGTCGCCGGTGATCAGGCCCGGCACCCCGGCGGCGGCGACCACGACGTCGGCGGAGCGCACGTGCGCGGCGAGGTCCCGGGTGCCGGTGTGGCAGAGGGTCACCGTCGCGTTCTCCGTCCGCCGGGTGAGCAGGAGCCCGAGCGGCCGCCCCACGGTGATGCCGCGGCCGATGACGACGACCTCCGCTCCGGCGATCGGCACGTCGTAGCGCCGCAACAGCTCGACGATGCCCACTGGCGTGCAGGGCAGCGGCCCGGCGACGTTCAGGACCAGCCGGCCCAGGTTCACCGGGTGGAGGCCGTCGGCGTCCTTGGCCGGGTCCATCGCCTCGAGGATGGCGCTCTCCTCGATGCCCGTGGGCAGCGGCAGCTGGACGATGTACCCGGTGCAGGCGGGGTCGGCGTTGAGCTCCTCCACCACGGCCAGCACGTCGGCCTCGGTGGCGGTCGCCGGCAGCTCGCGCTGGATGCTGGCGATGCCGACCTGGGCGCAGTCGGAGTGCTTGGCGTTCACGTACCAGCGGCTGCCGGGGTCGTCCCCCACCAGCAGCGTGCCGAGGCCGGGCCGATGACCGGCCGCGGTGAGAGCGGCCACCCGCTCGGTGAGCTCGGCGCGGATCGCCGCCGCGGTGGCCTTGCCGTCCAGGATCGTCGCGGGCACGCCGACAGTCTGCCGGAGAGGGTGCCGCCCACGTGGGTGCGGGCCTAGGGTCGGCAGCGGCGGGGCGTCGGTGCCCCGGCGACCTGCGGAGGAGCCCGATGACCGAGCGCTACCAGACCCCCACCGGCGCGTCCGCGTCGTCGGGGGCCGGACCGGCCACCACGCCGGCGTACTCGGACCGCCCCGTGGCGTTCCGCGGGCCGGAGAGCCTGGGCGGGCTGCTGCTGATCCTCGCCGGGATCGCCGCCGCCATCAGCCTGCCGCTGGACTGGCTGCGCGACCGCGACGCCAGCGGCTGGGCGCTGGTGCGCGATGCGTTCGACGACCTCGGGGGGATCTTCGACGACGGCAGCTGGCAGCCCCTGGCCATCGTGCTCGGCGGCGGCCTGCTGCTCCTCCTGGGCATCGCCCTGTGGCTGCCGGCCCGCAGCCACCGGTTCGTCGGCGCGGTGGCGCTGCTGGTCAGCGGCGTCGTCACGGCCGCCGTGCTGGTCCCGCTGGCCGACGCCGGCTGGGACGTCGGCTCCTTCGGCCCGGGCTTCTGGTGCGGGATCGCCGTCGCCGTCCTGGGCCTGCTCGGCTCGCTCAAGGCGGTGCTGACCGGGCCCCGGTACCCGTCGAGGTAGCGCTCAGGTCTCGACGCGGGCGCCGTGGGCGCGGGCGAACTGCACCGCCTGGACGGCGTCGAGCCGCACGTCGGTCAGCTCGAAGGAACGCCAGTTCACCTCGTCGGTGGAGGCGCCCCGCAGGTCGGCGCCGCGCAGCTTCGCGTTCTGCAGCCGCGCCCGGTCCAGGTCGGCGCGGCTGAGATCGGTGCCGCGCAGGTCGGCGTCGGTGAGGTCGGCCTCCCGGAAGCGCTGGCCGGACAGCTCGAGCGCCGACAGGTCGACCCCGCGCAGCGAGGTCCACGACCAGTCGCAGTCGGTCGCCACCAGCGGCCGCAGCTGGGCTCCGAGGAACTGGGAACCGGTGAGCTTGCAGCCGTCGAACGTCGCGTCGAACAGCCGTGCCCGGTCGAACCGGCAGGAGAGGAAGGCCGTCCCCAGGTGCCGCGAGCCGCCCATGCGGACCCCGGTCAGGACGCACTCCTCGAAGACGCACCGGCGCGTGACCAGCTCCTCGAGGCCCGCGTCGTCGAACCGGCACCGGGTGAACGTGACGCCGTCGAGCTCGACCCCCCACCAGTCGACGCGCGCGAAGTCCTCCTCCTCGACGTGCGCACCTGCCTCCGGCGGCCGGACGTGCGGGCGGGCGGAGTGACGCATCAGTGCGCGAAGTGCCGGGTGCCGGTCAGGTAGAGGGGCACGCCCGCGGCCGCGGCGGCCGCGACGACCTCCTCGTCGCGCACCGACCCACCGGGCTGGACGACGGCCCGCACGCCGGCGTCCAGCAGCACCTGCAACCCATCGGCGAACGGGAAGAACGCGTCGGAGGCGGCGACCGCGCCGGTGGCCCGCTCCCCCGCCCGGGCGACCGCGAGGCGCGCCGAGTCGACCCGGTTGACCTGGCCCATGCCCACGCCGACGGTGGCCCGGTCGTGGGCCAGCAGGATGGCGTTGCTCTTCACCGCGCGCACCGCCCGCCAGGCGAACACGAGGTCGTCGAGGCCCGCGGCGTCCAGCGGCTCGCCGGTCGCCAGCGTCCAGGTGGTCGGGTCGTCGCCGGTGGCGTCGACGCGGTCGCGCGTCTGCAGCAGCAGCCCGCCGCTGATCGGGCGCGACTCCACGCCGGTCTCGGGCAGGTGCGGCAGCCGCAGCAGCCGGATGTTCTTCTTCCCCGTCAGCACCGCGACGGCGTCGTCGGTGAAGGAGGGCGCGACGACCACCTCGGTGAACACCTCGGCCACCTGCTCGGCCATCGTGAGGTCGACCTCGCGGTTGGCCGCGATGACCCCGCCGAAGGCCGACACCGGGTCGCAGGCGTGCGCCTTGCGGTGCGCGGCGGCGATGTCGGCGCCGACGGCGATGCCGCAGGGGTTGGCGTGCTTGATGATCGCCACGCACGGCTCGTCGTGGTCGTGGGCGGCCCGCCAGGCGGCGTCGGTGTCGACGTAGTTGTTGTACGACATCTGCTTGCCGTGCAGCTGCTCGGCGTGCGCCAGCCCCGGCCGGTCGGAGCGGTAGAGCGCGGCGGCCTGGTGCGGGTTCTCGCCGTAGCGGAGCACGTCGGCGCGCTCCCAGTTCCCGCCGACCCACGCCGGGAAGCCCGTCTCGTCGTCCGGGGCGAGCACGCTGCCCATCCACGAGGCGACGGCGACGTCGTAGGAGGCGGTGTGCCGGAACGCGGCGGCGGCGAGCCGCTGCCGCTCGGCCAGGGTGAAGCCGCCGGCGGACACCGCGGCGAGCACGTCGGCGTAGCGGGCCGGGTCGACGACGACGGCCACCGACGGGTGGTTCTTGGCCGCGGCGCGCACCATCGCCGGGCCGCCGATGTCGATCTGCTCGACGCACTCGTCCGGGGCGGCGCCCGAGGCGACGGTCTCGGTGAACGGGTAGAGGTTCACGACGACGAGGTCGAACGCCGCGACGCCGAGCTCCTCCAGCTGCGCGACGTGCTCGGGCCTGCGCCGGTCGGCGAGGATCCCGGCGTGCACGGCGGGGTGCAACGTCTTGACCCGGCCGTCCAGGCACTCGGGGAAGCCGGTGACCTGCTCGACGGGGGTGACCGGCACGCCGGCGTCGGCGATCCGCCGCGCGGTCGCGCCGGTGCTCACCAGCTCCACGCCGGCGGCGGCCAGCCCACGGGCCAGCTCCTCGACACCGGTCTTGTCGTAGACGCCCAGCAGGGCACGGCGGATCGGGGTGCGGTCGCTCATCTGGGGCTCTTCCTCGTCTGGCTCGGGCTGGTCTGTGGCGTGACGAACTCCGCCACCGTCTCCACCAGGAGCTCGCGCTCCACGTGCTTGATGCGTTCGTGCAGCGTCGCCTCGTCGTCCCCGGGCAGCACCGGCACCGCGCGCTGGGCCAGCACCGGCCCGGTGTCGACGCCGGCGTCGACCAGGTGCACGGTCGACCCCGTCGTGGCCACCCCTGCCGCCAGGGCGTCGCGCACCGCGTGGGCGCCGGGGAAGGCCGGCAGCAGCGCCGGATGGGTGTTGATCAGCCGGCCCTCGAACCCGGCGAGCACGGCTGGGCCGACGATCTTCATGAACCCGGCCGACACGACCAGGTCGGGCGCGAACCCGGCGATCCGGTCGGCCAGCGCGCGGTCCCAGGCGGCGCGGTCGGGATGGTCGCCGAGCGCGCAGACGAACGTGGGCAGCCCGCGCCGGCGGGCGTGCTCCAGACCGGGGGCGTCGCGGTCGGCGCCGACCGCGATCACGGCGGCCGGGTAGGCCGGGTCGTCGGTGGCGTCCAGCAGGGCGGCGCACAGCGACCCGGTGCCGGACAGCAGGACGACGACCCGTGCCCGGGCAGGAGGCTCGTCGGCGGGCACGGCGTCGACCCTATAAGGACCCCGTCGTCCTCACGCCTCGCAGCCTCGGCGCGAGCCTCTCGACGGGGCCGCTTCAGCCCAGCGCCCGCCAGCGGGTCACCGCGCCGGCGAGCGCCGCGGCGATCCCGGCCTGCGCGGCCATCGCGATGCCGGTGGCCACGGGCGGGGCGCCGACCACCGCGAGTGCGCCGTTCCCGAGGGCGCCGCCCGCGGCCCAGGCGAGCACCCCGGTGAGCAGCCCGAGCAGGGAGCCGGCCAGCAGCCCGGCGAGTCCGGCGACCACCGAGCCGCCGTCCCGGTCGGTGAACCAGCGGCCCAGGGTGCTGCCGGCCACCAGGCCCGCGACGGCGGGGATCGCCTGGGACACGAAGGCGACCAGCGGGACCGCCTGCGTGTCGGGCAGCGCCGCGAGCAACGGGAGGGCGGGCACGCTGCCCAGCGTGACGCCGTGCACCGACACGAGCGTGCCGGTGCCCACGGAGAAGCCGGGGCCGGCCGCCAGCCCGAGGACGGCGATCCCCGCGTTCGGCAGGTAGAGCGCGCTCAGCCCCAGCAGCCCGACGGCGCCCGCACCCGCCCCGCCGAGCGCGCGCGACAGAGCCGCGTAGCCGCCCGCGTCGCTGGCCAGCGCCACGGCGACGACCACGAGGGACAGGGCGAGCGCGGTGAGCAGCCCGGCGAGCACTCCGCGGAGGACCGGGCGGACGACACCCGGCAACCGGTCCAGCCCGGCGTCGAGCAGCCCGGACTCCCGCCCCGCGCCCCACCCGACGGCGACCAGGGTCAGGCCGGCGGGGACCGCCAGCGTGCGCGGCCAGCCGATGCCCGCCGTCGCGTCGTCCACGACCATCGCCAGCAGCCAGGTGACCGCGAGGTGCACGAGCACGACCAGGGACGCCGCGCCGGCCACCGTCGGCGCCGACGCGTCGTCGTCCAGGACCCGGACGGCCACCCGCCCGGCCCACCAGAGGCCCCGGGCCGCCAGCAGGGTCAGCAGCAAGGGCGCCAGCGCCAGCGCGCCGGAGGCCGGCCGGAGCTCGGCGCCGTGCGCGAGCAGCCACAGCCGGGTGGCGAGGGACGCCGATCCGCCCGCCGACATGCCACCGGCCGGGTCCAGCGCCTGCACGACCACCAGCGCCAGCCAGAGGCCGGCCACCCCCGCGACCGTGACGGCGGCCGCGGCGAGGGCCGCCAGGAAGGCCAGCGGCGCGGGTCGCGTGGTCGACCCGTCGTCCCGCCGGAAGGGCAGGCGTGCGAGCAGGGCGACCACCCCTCCACTCTCGCAAGCCAGCGCGGCGGATGTCCGCCGCACGCGCCGGAGCCGGCCGTCCCGGAAGGGGCGCGCCGGAACGCCGATCAGGTGTCCGTGCCGGGGCGCTCGCTCTGCGTAGTGCTCGGGGGCTCGCCGGAGGCGGTCGACCCCCCGGGCCCGCCGGCGGGTCCCGGGGCCGGACCCTGCTCCGCGCCGGGATGCGGCGGCCACGGGGGCGGGGCCTGCTGCCCCGGGTAGGGATACGGCCCCGGCCCGTACGGCGCGTAGGGGTACGGCTGCCCGACCCCCGGGCCGGCCCACTGCCCGCCGGGGTGCGAGGTGGCCGGCCGCGCCGGTCGTTCGCGCAGCTCCCTCCGCAGCGCCACCACCGCGAGCGCGGTGACGGCGGCCGCGGTCAGGAAGCCCAGCAGCGCCCAGAACGAGAAGGCGTACCGCAGGGTGTCCAACCACGAGAACAGGGTGAGGACCAGGCCGAGGCCGGCCAGGCCGGCGGTCACCGCGGAGCGCGGGAAGCTCAGCGTCGTCCGGACGAAGGCCGGCAGGACCGCCCACGTCGTCGCCAGCAGCAGGAGCACGAAGGCGGCGCGGACCATGCCGTCCTCCAGCCCGCTGAACGTCACGCCGAAGGTCGCGTCGCCGAACCGCCACCAGGGCAGGAAGGCGACGAGCAGGTACAGCAGCGTCCCGCCCGCGACGGCGTAGTCGGTCCAGGCCAGCCGCTTGGGGTCGAAGGAGAACTCGGCGCCGCCCGGTCGCCGGCCGCCCGGGTACCCGGGACCGGCGAACGGGGGTCCGTAGCCGGGAGCCCCGTGGACCGGCTGGCCGTAGGGCTGCTGGGGCGCACCGTACGGCGGCTGGCCGTACGGGGGCTGGCCGTACGGGGGCTGCCCGTACGTGGGCTGCCCGTACTGCTGGCCGTAGGCCGGCTGCCCGTAGGGGGGTTGCCCGTACTGCTGCTGGCCGTACGGGGGCTGCCCGTAGGGGGGCTGCCCGTACTGCTGGCCGTAGGCGGGCTGCCCGTACGGGGGCTGCCCGTACTGCTGCTGGCCGTATTGCTGCTGCCCGTACGGGAACTGGCCGTAGGCGGGCTGTTCGTGGGCCTGTCCACCCTGCGGCTGCTGGTACGGCCCCGGGTCCCCTCCCTGCGCCCCGGCCTCCGCGGTCCGCGGAGCCTCCTCACCCAGCCCCTCGGGTGACTGGCCACCCGCAGGAGGTCGGCCGCCTTCGGGCGGCTGCGGGGGCTGGCTCGCGGTCACTGGATCTCCTCCGGACGGATCAGGTGCTCGTCGATCGTGGCGGTCGGGACGCGGCCCGCGCAACGACATGCTGCCACCCACCCGGCGCCCTCCGGACGCACCACTGCCCGGTGACCAGAGCGGTCACCGGGCAGCGTGGCGGCGTGGGAGGTCAGGAGCCGACGATCTCCCGCATGAGCTGCGCCGTCTCCGACGGCGTCTTGCCCACGCGCACACCGGCGGCCTCGAGGGCCTCCTTCTTGGCCTGGGCGGTACCGGCCGAGCCGGACACGATGGCGCCGGCGTGGCCCATGGTCTTCCCCTCGGGCGCGGTGAAGCCGGCGACGTACCCGACGACCGGCTTGGTGACGTTGGCCTTGACGAAGTCAGCGGCCCGCTCCTCGGCGTCGCCGCCGATCTCGCCGATCATCACGATCGCCTCGGTCTCCGGGTCGTCCTGGAAGGCCTGGAGGGCGTCGATGTGCGTGGTTCCGATGACCGGGTCGCCACCGATGCCGATCGCGGTGGAGAAACCGATGTCACGCAGCTCGTACATCATCTGGTAGGTGAGCGTGCCCGACTTCGACACCAGGCCGATCTTGCCCTGCTTGGTGATGTTGGCCGGGATGATGCCGGCGTTGCTGCGCCCGGGGCTGATCAGCCCGGGGCAGTTCGGGCCGATGATGCGCGTCGAGCCGCCCTGGGCGTGCGCCCAGAAGTAGGTCGAGTCGTGCACCGGGATTCCCTCGGTGATGACCACGGCGAGCCCGATCTGGGCGTCCACGGCCTCGATGACGGCGCCCTTGGCGAACGGCGGCGGCACGAAGATGACGCTGACATCGGCGCCGGTCTCCTTCATGGCGTCGGCGACCGAGCCGAACACCGGCACGCTGCTGCCGTCGAAGTCGACGTTGGTACCGGCCTTGCGGGGGTTCACGCCCCCGACGATCGCGGTGCCGGAGGCGAGCATGCGCGAGGTGTGCTTCATGCCCTCGGAGCCGGTCATGCCCTGGACGATGACCTTGCTGTTCTCGTTGAGGAAGATCGACATCTCTACAGGTCCTGTTCGCTAGGGCTTCAGGCGGCGGCGAGCTCGGCGGCCCGGCGCGCGGCGCCGTCCATCGTGTCGACCACGGTCACGAGCGGGTGGTTGGCCTCGGCGAGGATCCGCCGACCCTCTTCCACGTTGTTGCCGTCGAGGCGGACCACCAGCGGCTTGGTGGCCTGGTCGCCCAGCTGCTGCAGGGCGGCGACGATGCCGTTGGCGACGGCGTCGCAGGCGGTGATCCCGCCGAAGACGTTGACGAAGACGCTCTTCACGGCGGGGTCGGAGAGGATGATCCCCAGGCCGTTGGCCATGACCTCGGCCGAGGCGCCACCGCCGATGTCCAGGAAGTTGGCCGGCTTGACCCCGCCGAACTCCTCTCCGGCGTAGGCGACGACGTCCAGGGTGCTCATGACCAGGCCGGCACCGTTGCCGATGATCCCGACCTCGCCCTCGAGCTTGACGTAGTTCAGGTCCTTCTCCTTCGCCGCGGCCTCGAGCGGGTCGGCGGCGGCGGCGTCCTCGAGCGCGGCGTGCTCGGAGTGCCGGAAGCCGGCGTTCTCGTCGAGGGTGACCTTCGCGTCCAGGGCGAGGACGGTGCCGTCGGGCGCCTTGGCGAGCGGGTTGACCTCGACCAGCGTGGCGTCCTCCTTGGCGAAGGTGTCCCACAGCTGGACGGCGATGGCGATCACCTGGTCGCGCACCTCGGCGGGGAAGCCGGCGGCGTCGACGATCTCGGCGGCCTTCTGGCTGTCGACGCCGACCGTGGCGTCGATCGGGATGCGGGCCAGCGCTTCGGGACGCTCGACGGCCAGCTGCTCGATCTCCACGCCGCCCTCCTTCGAGGCCATGGCCAGGAAGGTGCGGTTGGAGCGGTCGAGCAGGTAGGAGAAGTAGTACTCCTCGGCGATGTCGCTGGCCTGGGCCACCATCACGCGGTGCGTGATGTGGCCCTTGATGTCCAGCCCCAGGATGTCCTGGGCGCGCGCCTTGGCGTCCTCGGGGTTGTCGGCGAGCTTGACGCCACCGGCCTTGCCGCGGCCGCCGGTCTTCACCTGCGCCTTGACGACGACGGTCTGCCCGATCTCGCGGGCGATCGCCTCCGCCTGCTCGGGGGTCTCGGCGACGCCGCCGGGGAGCACGGGGACGCCGTGCGAGGCCAACAGGTCACGGGCCTGGTACTCGAAGAGATCCACGGAAAGGCACCGTAGACCGCTGGCCACCGGAACGCTGCCCCGGGCGGCCCGGACGGGGGTCGGACGTGGTCTGCATCACAACGCTGCTCGCGCGTTCGCGCTGGTCACAGCGCCGAAGGCCCCTCAGGCGCCTGCGGGCTCTCCCACGTGGTTGCGCACCCACTCCACGATCTCGGTCGTCGTGGCCCCGGGCGTGAAGATGCCGGTGACGCCGAGCCGCTGGAGCTCGGGCACGTCCTCCTCCGGGATGATGCCGCCACCGAAGACGACCACGTCGTCGACACCGCGTTCCCGGAGCAGCTCCGCGAGCCGGGCGAAGAGCGTCATGTGCGCGCCGGAGAGGACGGACAGGCCCACGGCGTCGGCGTCCTCCTGCACGACCGTCTCGACGATCTGCTCGGGCGTCTGGTGCAGGCCGGTGTAGACGACCTCCATCCCGGCGTCGCGCAGTGCCCGCGCCACGACCTTGGCCCCGCGGTCGTGCCCGTCGAGCCCTGGTTTTGCGATGACCACCCGGATGCGTTCGTCCACCACGGCAGGCAGCTTAGGAGCTCTCGCGCCGGCGCAGTGGCGCGCGGGTCACGTCCCGGTGCGCCGCACCCGCCAGGCGCCCGCCGTCAGGCCGAGCAGACCCAGCCCCGCGACGAGCAGCCCGATGCCGGGAACGGTCCAGACCAGTTCGTCGGACGAGACGGCGTCCCGCAGGCCCTCCAGCCCCGCACCGAGCACGGTGACGGCGACGGCGAGCAGCCCCCCGACCGCTCCCAGCCGGGGCCGCAGCGAGGGTGCGACGACCGCGCAGAGCAGCAGCGCACCGGCCAGCAGCAGCCCACCGAGCAGCGCGAGCCCCGGCCGCTCGAGCAGCGCCTGCGGCCCCTCCTGCGTCACGACGACCCGCATGCCGGTCACGGGGTCGATGCGCAGCTCCTGGGGCACATCGGCCGGCGGCAGCGCCAGGCAGAGGACGGCCACCACCCCCAGCAGCACCGCGGCCCCCGCCAGCACGGAGCGGATCGGCTCCAGCGGTCCGCGGTCCTCCATCACGGTCCGGCCCCAGGCCGCCACGGCGACGGCGCCGGCCAGCACGGTCAGGACGAGCGCGACGATGCCCAGCACCCAGCCGGCGCCGATCTGGACGCCGCTGGTCAGCACCCGCTCGCCCGCCAGCACCTCCACGCCGGGTCGGGCCGTCGAACTGCTCCCCCGGTAGAGCTCGATGAGCAGCTCCCCCACCGACAGCGCACCGGCCACGGCGGCGTAGGCCAGCCCGAACTTCGGGACGGCGCGGCGGAGCAGCGTGACCCCCACCGCAAGGTGGACGGCGGGCACGAGGAGGGTTGCGAGCGCACCGCCGAACCCCCGCACCTGGCGCAGCTCCTCCCCGCCGACGACGAGGTAGGTCGGCACGGCGGCGAGCACGCCGGCCAGGCCGGCGAGCACGAGCAGCAGTCCGCAGAGCCGCACCGAGGGCGGCACGGTACCGACGACCACCCGGTCCCCGTCGGCCGCCGGCGGCGTGGCCGCCGACGCCCCTGCGGGCCCTCTGCGGGCGGCGCCCCTGGTCCGGCCTGCCCGGGCGCGATCGTCGCGGGTGGACACGTCTCCCCCTCTGCTGCATGTCACGAACCGGACTCGATCGACGGCTCGTCGGTGACTTTCATGTGACGACCGACACACCCCCGCATTACCGTGCGGTGAACGGAGCACACACACCCGAGCACCGCCGGTCGGCGGGACGGGCACGAGCCGTGCTCCGCCGGAGGCTCCAACGGGAGGGCAGCCATGCGCCCATCGAGCGAGCTGGGCCCTGGTCCAGAGTGGCACACCGCGGACGACGCCGACGCCACGCCACGAGGACTGCGCGCGCTCTGCTCGCCCGCCGGGATCGTCGGCGGCCTCACCGAGCTGGCCTGGGTCGGTGCCCATGCCCTGCTGTACCCGCTGGGCACCCGGATGGAGCAGTTCCGCCCCGACCCGTGCCGGCGGACCGATGCCCAGCCCCCCGCCGCGCGGGCCCTGTTCGCCACCGATCCGCTGGCGGCCCGCACCCCGGTGCTGCTCGTGCACGGGCTGATCGACAACCGCTCGGTCTTCGCCGTCATGCGGCGGAGCCTGCGCCGGCGCGGGTTCGCCGCCGTCTGCTCGTGGAACTACAGCCCTTTCCTCACCGACGTCACGCGCGGTGCCGCCGACCTGGGCGAGCACATCGAGCGGATCTGCGAGCAGACCGGCTACGACCGGGTGCACGTCGTCGGGCACAGCCTCGGTGGGCTGATCGCCCGGTACCACGTCCAGCGGCAGGGTGGCGACCGCCGGGTCGACACGCTCGTGACCCTGGGCACGCCGCACCGGGGCTCGATCCTGGCCCACGTGCTGCCCACGCCGCTGGTGCGCCAACTGCGTCCCGGCTCGCCGCTGCTGCAGGAACTGGACCACCCCGCGCCGGCCTGCCGGACCCGCGTCACGGCCGTGTACAGCGACCTGGACCAGGTGGTGCTGCCCACGCACTCGGGGCGCTGCGACCACCCCGACCTCGGCGCCCGCAACGTGCTGTTCCGGGGCGTCGGGCACATGTCGCTGCCCATCCACCGCGGCGTCCTGGACGAGGTGGCCGCCACCCTCGCCGGCGTCGCCGAGCCCACTGCGCACGGCGCACCGGTGGCCGCGGTCGCCTGAGCCGACCGGCCCCGGGGAGGCGCGCCGAGTCGACCCGTCGACGAGACGACGTGCACACATCGCGACACGCAACGTTCGGTGCTTGGTCGCCCACTCACGGATCGTTACGGTCCGATCACGGCGCCGGTACGGCCGGCGGACGCCACTGACGGTGTCCTCGCCGTCGTCGCTCCCCCGACGAACGCTCAGCGAGCGCTCGCCGGCCAGGCCGTCCGGGAAGGTTCGCCGTGTCTCGCAGCAGTGCACAGGTGCTGGAGGGACCACGCGCCGACGTCGCCGTGGTGCCCCGGCCGCGCGCCGCCGTCGAGGGCCCCGTGCGCGCGCCGGCCCCGACGCCGCCGCCCGCCGAGCCCACGACCTCGGCCGAGCCACGCGTCCGCCGCCGGCTGCCGCACCCGCCGGGCCGTCGCGCCCCCCTCTGGCTCGCCGCCCTGGTCGCCGGCGCCGTCCTCGCCGGGGTCCCGGCCGCGACCGGGGACCGCGCGGACGTCTCCGCCTCCGCTTCCGACTACGGCCTCGGCGTCAGCACCGAAGTGAGCTTCGCCGGCGGCCTCGAGGGCGCCGACGCCCGGCGCGGCATCACCGAGGCCGAGGCCCAGGCGCGGCTCAGCGAGCTCGCCGCCTCCCGCGCCGCCCGGCAGCCCAAGATCGTGGCCCCGACGCAGGGCACGCTCACCACCTGCTTCTGCCGCCGCTGGGGCACCATGCACTACGGCCTGGACCTGGCGGCGCCGCTCGGCACGCCCATCGTCGCCGCCACCGACGGCGTCGTCGTGCGGGCCGGACGCGCCTCGGGGTACGGCAACGCCGTCTACATCCAGGACGCCGACGGCAACGTGCACATCTACGGGCACATGCGCTACTACAGCGTCTCCGCCGGCGACATCGTCACCGCCGGGGAGCAGATCGCCAAGATCGGCAACGAGGGCCAGTCGACCGGGCCGCACCTGCACTACGAGATCCACCGCGGCGGGATGGACGGGCGACCGATCGACCCCCGGGCCTGGCTGGCCGAGCGCGGGGCGAGCGTCTGATCGATCGGGCTCCGCCCGATCGACCGCGACTCCCTGATCCGTCGCCCTCCGGGCGACACCGCGGCCACGTGCCGTCCCCTGATGCATTGAGCGCGTCCTGACCCTCGTCGAGGGCCCCTCGGGCCCGCTCCTCCGGTCAGTGCCGCGGCTTCCAGCCCTCGTCGGGGACCCTTCGTGCCCCGCTCCTCGGGCTACAGCTTCACGAGGGGGGCGTAGCGGAGGACGAGGCGCTTGGTGCCGCCGGAACCGAAGTCGACCGTGGCCTGGGCCTTGTCCCCCACGCCGGTCACCTCCACCACCGTGCCGAGCCCGAAGGCGTCGTGGCTGACCCGGTCGCCGACCTCGACGCTGATCACCTGCCGGTTGCCGGCCCCGCCGCGCAGACCACCGGTGGACAGGCCGGTGGCGGCCACCCGCGTCTGCGCCGACTTGTAGCCGGTCGACGGGGCGGGCACCGGGTCGGTGCGCTCCCAGTGGATGGTCTCGGCCGGGATCTCGTCGAGGAACCGGGACGGCGGGTTGTAGGCCGGCTGCCCCCAGCTGGTGCGCACCGTCGCCCGCGAGATGAACAGCCGCTGGCGCGCCCGGGTGATGCCCACGTACGCCAGCCGGCGCTCCTCCTCCAGCTCCCGCGGGTCACCGAGCGCGCGCAGGTGCGGGAAGACGCCGTCCTCCATGCCGGTGAGGAAGACGACCGGGAACTCCAGCCCCTTCGCGGTGTGCAGGGTCATCAGCGTGACCACGCCGGCCTCGTCACCCGAGACCGGGATCTGGTCGGCGTCGGCGACCAGCGACACCTGCTCCAGGAAGTCGGTGACCGAGCCACCCGGATTGGCGGCCTCGAACTCCGCGGCGACCGAGATGAGCTCGTTGAGGTTGTCGACGCGGCCCTCGTCCTGCGGATCGGTGCTGGCCTGCAGTTCGGCGAGGTAGCCGGTGCGGTCGAGGATGCTCTCCAGCAGCGCAGCCGGGCCCGAGCCGGTCTCGACGAGCTGCTCGAACTCCTCGAGCAGCGCCACGAACTCCTGCAGCGCCTTGAGCGAGCGGGTGGCCAGGTCGGGCACCTCGGCGCAGCGCCGCAGCGCCGACCCGAACGCGATCCGCTCCCGGTCGGCGAACGACTCGATGCAGGACTCGGCCTTGTCGCCGATCCCCCGCTTGGGCACGTTGATGATGCGGCGCAGGCTGACCACGTCGGCCGGGTTGGCGACCAGCTTCAGGTAGGCCAGCGCGTCGCGGACCTCCTTGCGCTCGTAGAACCGGACCCCGCCGACGACCTTGTACGGCATGCCGACGCGGATGAAGACCTCTTCGAACACGCGGGAGGCGTTGTTCGTGCGGTAGAAGACCGCGATGTCCTTCGGCTGGAACGCGCCCTCGTCGACCAGGGCGTCGATCTGCTCGGCGACCCACGCCGCCTCGTCGTGCTCGTTGTCGGCGACGTAGCCCTCGATCAGCTCGCCGTCGCCGGAGTCGGTCCACAGGTTCTTCGGCCGGCGGCCGGTGTTCTTGGCGATGACCGTGTTCGCGGCCTTGAGGATCCGCTGGGTGGAGCGGTAGTTCTGCTCCAGCAGGATCGTGGTCGCCTGCGGGTAGTCGCGCTCGAACTCGTCGATGTTGCGGATCGTCGCGCCGCGGAACGCGTAGATCGACTGGTCGGCGTCACCGACGACGCACAGCTCGGCCTGCGGCACCGGCCCCTCGCCCGTGCCGGTCAGCTCGCGCACGAGCATGTACTGGGCGTGGTTGGTGTCCTGGTACTCGTCGACCAGCACGTGCCGGAACCGGCGGCGGTAGTGCTCGGCGACGTCGGGGAACGCCTGCAGCAGGTGGACCGTCGTCATGATCAGGTCGTCGAAGTCCATGGCGTGCGCCTCGCGCAGCCGCCGCTGGTAGAGCGTGTACGCCTCCTTCAGCACCTTCTCCGGCGCCGTCTGGGGGCTGAACGACTCCTCGTCGACGAGCTCGTTCTTCAGGTTGGACACCTGGTTGGCCAGGCTGCGGCCGGGATAGCGCTTCGCGTCGAGGTCCAGGTCGCGCGCGACCATCGTCATCAGCCGGATGGAGTCGCCCTGGTCGTAGATCGTGAACGAGGACTTCATTCCGAGCTTGGCGGCCTCGGCCCGCAGGATGCGCACGCACATCGAGTGGAAGGTCGACACCCACATCGACCGCGCCCGCGGTCCGACCAGTGCGGCGACCCGCTCCTTCATCTCACCGGCGGCCTTGTTGGTGAAGGTGATCGCGAGGATTTCGCCCGGCTGCACCCCGCGCGCGCCGAGCAGGTAGGCGATCCGGTGGGTGAGCACCCGGGTCTTGCCCGACCCGGCGCCGGCGACGATGAGCAGCGGGCTGCCCTCGTGGACGACGGCGTCGCGCTGCGGGCCGTTGAGCCCCGCCAGCATCCGGTCCAGCTCCCGCCCGAGCGAGCCGGGAGCGGAGCGCTGCAGGGCGGCGGTGCCGGGGAGGGACTGCTGGAGGCTGCTGCTCATGAGACCGCCACTGTAAGCCGGACGGGTGACCGTTCCGCCGGGCCCGGGGACCAGCCGCACCACCCGCCCCGGGCGACCGCGTCTACCTCCGGCCGCGCGGCTGTGGCACACTCCCGCTCGTGTTCGCCACGGTCCGCTTTTCCTACGGCCACCGGGATCCGGTGTCCGTCACCGCTGGCTGAGCACATGCCGCAATCGACGCCCCGGGCCCGAGGAGCCCGGGGCGTTTTTTCTTTTCCCGGGTCCAGGTCCAGCCACCGCGAAGGACATCCGATGAACACGCTCACCGCCTCCTCCCCCGCCGGCCCGACCGCTCCCGCCGACCCGGCCGAGCGGATCGGTGCGCTCCGCAGCGCGATCGACGCCTGCGACGCCGAGATCATCGAGCTCGTCCGCCGCCGGCTGCGGATCAGCCAGGAGATCGGCGCGCTGCGCGCTGCCTCCGGCGGAACCCGGCTCTCGCTCTCCCGCGAGCAGCAGGTCCTGTCCCGGTTCCGCTCGGCGCTGGGGCCCGGCGGCGCCGACCTGGGCATGATGCTGCTGCGCCAGGGCCGCGGCCGGCTCTAGAAGGACCTCCTTGCCCCCCACCGCTCGCAGGCTCGCCGCGGGCCCCTGCAAGGAGGCCGCCGTCCTCCTCACCCCTCGCGCGCGAGGGGTGAGGGGCTCGACGGGGGCCTAGGGGCCGCTGCGCCAGACCTGCGAGTCGTCGTCGCCCATCGCCGCGACCTCGAACACCCGCCCCGGGCAGGCCTCGTTCGCCTCGTCGGCAAGCTGCATGCCCAGCAATAGCGCGGCGTCGAGGTCTGCGGCCTCCCGCTCCGTCGCCACCCGCAGCACCGCCCGGTCGGGTTCCCGCCACAGCCGCAGCTCGGGGTCGCCCGGGGCGAGGGCGGCCCGGAGCTCGTCGACCCTGGCGTCGTCCAGCGGGGCGGAGGACCGGAGGGCGACCGAGAGCGTGAAGGCGGGCACGACGGCGAGTCTGCGGGATGCCGGCGGCGCGGCCGACGGCGCCCCGGTGTCACATCCCGGCCGGCTGCGTCGTCTCCATGGGCACCCGTCCCCGTGGAGAGGAACGACCATGGCCCGCATCCCGCTCGACCCGCCCCGCACCCCGCTCGTCCGCCTCGCCGAGTGGTACTCCCGCCGCCGCTTCGGCGTCGTCCTGGACCCTGGCGCGGCGATGGCGCACCACGGCCGCGTGCTGCGCGCCTACGTCCGGCACGAGCAGTCGGTGGCCCGCTGGAACCGCCTGGACCCCACGCTCAAGGCGCTGGCGGTCATGTCGTCGGCCGCGACGATCGGCTGCTCCTGGTGCCTGGACTTCGGCTACTGGGTGAGCACGCAGGACGGGGTCGACCCGGCGAAGCTCCGGGACGTCCGGCGGTGGCGCGACAGCGACGTCTACACCGACCTCGAGCGGCAGGTGCTCGCCTACGGGGAGGCGATGACGACGACCCCGGTGCAGGTCACCGACGAGATGGTCGCCGGTCTGCGCCGCCACCTCGACGACGCCGAGCTCGTCGAGCTGACGATGATGATCTCCGTGGAGAACTCGCGGTCCCGGTTCAACAGCGCACTGGGCCTCACCAGCCAGGGCTTCTCGGACCGCTGCGAGCTCCCCGCGTGACCGCGCCCCTCGCCCCGTTCGACCGGCACCGGGGGCTGCTGTTCTCGGTGGCCTACCAGATGCTCGGCAGCGTCGCCGACGCCGAGGACGTCGTGCAGGACGCCTGGCTGCGCTGGTCGGCGGCCGACCGGGGCGAGGTGGCCGACGCGCGGGCCTACCTGGTGCGGATCACCACCCGGCTGGCGCTGGACCGGCTCGGCTCGGCCCGGGCCCGCCGGGAGAGCTACGTGGGGCCGTGGCTGCCCGAGCCGCTGCTCACCGGCGCCGCCCCGGTGGCGGCCGCGCCCGCACCCACCGACCCGACCGGATCCGCGGAACTCGGCGAGCAGGTCGGCCTCGCCCTGCTCGTGGTGCTGGAGAGCCTCTCCCCCGCCGAGCGCGCGGTCTTCGTGCTCCGCGAGGTCTTCGGCCTGCCGGTCGCCGAGGTGGCGGCGGCGCTGGGCCGGTCCGAGGCCGCGGTCCGCCAGACCGCCCACCGCGCCCGCGAGCACGTGCGGGCACGCCGTCCCCGGTTCGCCGCCGACCGCCGGTCGCAGCAGGAGGTGACCGAGCGGTTCCTCGCGGCCTGCGCCGGTGGGGACGTCGAGGCGCTGCTCGCCGCCCTCGCGCCGGACGTCGTCCTGGTGAGCGACGGGGGCGGCAAGGTGAAGGCGGCGTTGCGGCCGGTCACCGGCGCGGACAAGGTGGCGCGCTTCCTGCTCGGGATCGTCGCGCAGGGCGCGGCGCTGCCGGACCTGCGGATCGAGGTCGTCGACGTCAACGGCGCCGCGGGCATCGCTGCGTGGGCGGGTGGAACGCCGCTGCTGGCCATCTCGCCGGTCGTCACCGACGGGCGGATCGAGCAGTTGCTGGTCGTGCGCAACCCGGACAAGCTCCGCGGGCTCTCCGTAGGCTCCGCCGGGTGACCTCCCCGCTGCCGACCCGGCCCGCCGACCACGTCGAGCGCGCTCTCTGCGTGCTCGCCCACCCCGACGACGTGGACTTCGGCAGCGCCGGGACGGTCGCCACCTGGACCGCCGCCGGCACGGAGGTCACCTACCTGATCGTCACCGACGGCGACGCGGGCGGGTTCGACGAGACGCCGCGGGAGCGGATGGGGCCGCTGCGCCGGTCCGAGCAGGTCGCGGCGGCCGCGGAGGTCGGCGTCACCGACGTCCGCTTCCTCGGCTACCCGGACGGCCGGCTGGAGCTCAGCCTCGACCTGCGCCGGGACATCAGCCGGGTCATCCGGCAGGTGCGGCCCCAGCGGGTGCTGACCAGCTCGCCGGAGCGCTTCTGGGAGCGGATCGGCGCGAGCCACCCCGACCACATGACCGTGGGCGAGTCGACGCTGCGCGCGGTCTACCCCGACGCCCGCAACCCGTTCGCCTTCCCCGAGCTGCTGACCGACGAGGGGCTGGAGGCGTGGACCGTCGCGGAGGTGTGGCTCGGCGCCAGCCCGCGCGCCGACCACGCCGTCGACGTCACCGACGCGCTCGACCGGAAGCTGGCCGCGCTCCGGCGCCACGTCACCCAGGTGAGCCATCTGGACGACCTCGACGGCTTCGTCACCGCCTGGATGCGGCAGACGGCGGAGCGGTTCGGCCTGCCCGCCGGCCGGGCCGCCGAGGCCTTCCACGTGGTGCACACCGCCTGACGCGATGAGTCGCGGCCGCGCGACCGGTCATCTCCCCGTGGACGGTGGCAGAGAGCGCGCAGACCGGATCGAGGACGCGGTGGCCGGGGCGGTCGCCGCCGGGGAGGTGCCGGGCGCCGCGTGGTGGGTAGGCCGGCACGGCGAACCCGTCTCCAGCGGCGCAGCGGGCGTGCACGCGCCCGGCACCGGCGACGCCGTGCGCCCGGACACCGTGTTCCGCATCTCCTCCGTGACCAAGCCGGTCGTCGCCGCGGCGGCCATGGCGCTCGTGGACGACGGCGTCCTCGCCCTCGACGAGCCCGTCGACGCACTCCTCCCCGAGCTCGCCGCCCGTCGGGTCCTGGTCGATCCCACCGACCCGGACGCCGGGACCGTGCCGGCCGAGCGGCCGATCACGCTCCGCGACGTCCTCACCCTCCGGCTGGGGCTCGGCCTGGACTTCACCGCGCCCTGGCCGTCCCCCACGGTGGCCGCGCTCGCCGCAGCGGGGCTGCCCGTAGGACCCCCGGCGCCCCGGGCCGCACCGGAGCCGGACGAGTGGATGCGGCTGCTCGGCACGGTCCCGCTGGCCCACCAGCCCGGCAGGCGCTGGCTCTACCACGTGGGCGCCAGCGTGCTCGGCGTCCTGGTGTCGCGCGCCGCGGGGCGGCCGCTGCCCGCGGTCCTGGACGAGCGGATCCTCCGGCCGACGGGGATGCGCAGCACCGGTTTCGGGGTGCCGGCGGCGGCCCGCCACCGGCTGGGGCCGCACTGGACGCCGCCGGGGCCCGATGGCGTGCGGGAGCTCTACGACCCGGTGGACGGCCAGTGGTCGTCGGCACCCGCGTTCCCCGACGGCGCCGACGGCCTGGTCTCCACGGTCGGCGACCTGGCCGCTCTCGCCTGCGCGCTGGAGACGCGAGGGTGCGCTCCCGACGGGCCCCGGGTGTTGAGCGAGGGCGCGGTCCGCGCCATGACCACCGATCAGGTCGGCCCGGTGGACGACGAGGGCGGCGGATGGGGGCTGGGTATCGGCGTCCGCCGCACCGACGAGGCGGACGGGCGGCACGCCGGGTCCTACGGCTGGGACGGCGGCCTGGGCAGCACGTGGTGGACCGACCCGGTCACCGGCACGACGGCCGTCCTGCTGACCAACCAGATGTGGGCCTCCCCGCAGCCACCGCCGCTGTTCGACGCCTTCCGGCGCGCCGCCTTCGCTCCCGAGCGCTCGACGGCGGGCGGAACGAGCTCGTAACACGGCGTCCCGTCGGCGCCACGTGGGCGCAACACCGGGCCCGTAGAACTCCCCCGACGCCCACCGCCGGCACCGGGAGAACACGTTGACGACCACCTCGCACGACCGCACCACCCCCGACCCGCAGGAGGCGGCCGAGCGCCTCGAGCGGGGGCTCGGCCGCCGCGGGTTCGTGCAGGCCGCCCTGGCCACCGGGGCGCTGCTGGCCGCGGGGGCGGCGACAGCGGGTCCGGCGGCCGCCGCACCCGCGCCGCGCACGCGGCTGCCCCGGGAGGTCCTCCAGCCGGGCAAGGGACCGATCGACGGCCAGGTCTACCTGCCCTCACGACCCGACGAGGTGCGGTGGGGCTACCTCCCGCGCACCACCGACACCCCGGTGGCCCACCTGCGGTCGGGCGGGACGATCACCATCGACACCGTCAGCCACGAAGGGATCCTCGAGGACCAGGGGCGCGACCCGGTGGCCTGGTTCGGCAGCAAGGGGGTGCCCCGGGGCGAGGTGCTCGACGACGCCGTCGCCATCGCGGCGGAGTACGCCCGGCACCCACGGAACTTCGACGCCGACGGCCCGCATGTGGTCACCGGGCCGGTGCACGTCGAGGGCGCGCGCCCGGGCGACGTCCTCAAGATCGAACTGCTGACGGCCTTGCCCCGCGTCCCCTACGGCGTCGTCTCCAGCCGGCACGGCAAAGGCGCGCTGTCGGCGGCGTTCGCCGCCGACCCCGGCGACATCACCGCCGCCGAGGTCATGCCCACCACGCCCGACGGGCGCGGCACCGGGGACCCGCTGAAGTACGGCAACGTCTCGCACTTCACCCCGCTGGCGATCCGCGGCGGCGCGGTGCGGGCATCCCTGCCGCGCGGGCCGAAGGGGACGGTCTCCTGGCCGGTCGACCCCTTCGCCGGCCTCATGGCGGTGGCGACGGTCGGGGACGCGACGGCGCTCAACGACCCGCTGGTCAACTCCATCCCGCCCACCGTGGGTGGCGGCAACATCGACGTGAACCTTCTCGGTGTGGGGTCGGCGTTCTACGTGCCGGTCGTCGCGGCCGGCGCGCTCTTCTCGGTCGGGGACCCGCACATGTCGATGGGCAGCGGCGAGGTCGCCCTCACCGCCCTCGAGGGCTCGCTGCGCCTCACGTTCCGGCTGACCGTCTGCCGCGCGGGCACCTCCGACGCCCCCTCGGTGGCGTTCCGCTACCCGTTCGGGGAGACGCCGGAGTCATGGCTGCCGATCGGCCTGTCCGACCCCGACGGCGCCCGGTTCGGGCAGGGCAGCGATCTCGACGTCGCCAACCGGCGGGCGGTGGTGCACGCCCTGGACTTCCTGCAGAACGACCTCGGGATGGACCGCGCCGTCGCCTACGCGTACCTGTCCGCCGCGGTCGACTTCGAGGTCTCCCAGGTGGTCGACCGGACCGTCGGCGTGCACGGGGTCATCCCGAAGAGCCACTTCCGCTGACGGCCGTGCTCGGCGGCGGCGCCGCTCAGCCGCCGCCGAGCACGAGCAGGGTGCCGGCGAAGATGATGCCGGTGATCAGGCAGGTGATCGCGGTGAACCCGAAGATGTCGCGGACGCCGAGACCGGCCACCGCGAGCAGCGGCAGGGCCCAGAACGGCTGGATCATGTTCGTCCACTGGTCGCCGTAGGCGATCGCCATGGTGATGACGGCCGGATCGACGCCGAGGGAGTCGGCGGCGTCGAGGAAGATCGGTGCCTGCACGGCGAACTGGCCGCCGCCGCTCGGCACGAACAGGTTCAGCAGCCCGGCCGAGAGGAAGGCCATCAGCCCGAGGCTGCCGGGGCTGGCGATGTCGGTGAACCACCCGCTCAGCTGCGCCGCCAGCCCGGAGGCGGTCATCATCCCGATGATCCCGGCGTAGAGCGGGTACTGGAGCAGCACCTCCCCGACGGTCCGCACCGCTCCGCCGACGAGCTCGGCCAGCTCCGCCGGGCTGCGCACGATGAGCAGGATCGCCGCGAGGAAGCTCCAGTTGACGATGTCGAGGGTGAGGTCGAAGCCCTCCTGCGCGAAGTAGACGCCGAGGTAGACGAGCAGGGCGACACCCGGGACGAGGGTGACCAGCCGCGAGGCCTCCAGGCGCTCGGCCGGGGTCCCCGGGGTCTTCAGCTCGATGTCGGGCTCCTCGGTCCCCATCCGCTCGGGGAGCTGGACGACCCGGTCCCTGTCCTTGGGGGCCAGGAGCACCACCGTGCCGAGGATCGCGGCGACGGCGACGACGATCGCGATGAGGTTCCACGGCGAGTAGACCGTCTCGCTGATCGGGATGGTGCGGCCGATCGCCTCCTCGACGAAGCTCCCCGGGGTCGCCGCGGCCAGCGGGCCGGTGGCGCTGTAGCCCATGTGCCAGACGGCGAAGCCGGAGTAGGCGCTGGCCACCAGCAGCGGGTAGTGCAGTCGCGTGCCGCGACGCCGGGCGGCCCGGCCGACCTCGAGGGCGATGACGCCGCCGACCACCAGCCCCAGCCCGAAGCTGATCAGCGAGGCGAGGGCCGAGACGAGGGCCACGAAGGCGTACGCCGCCCGGGGGCTCTTGGGGACGTCGGCGATGCGGGTCAGCCCGGCCTTGACCGGCCGCGTGAGCGCCAGCGTGTAGCCGAGCAGTAGCACGAGGGCCACCTGCGTCATGAAGGCCAGCAGGCCGGAGAGGCCGTCGCCCCACGCCCGGGTCAGCTCGGCGGGACCGATGTCGCCGAAGACCAGCGCGAGGACGGCGACGATCACGGTCAGGACGACGGCGAAGACGAAGGCCCCCGGGAGGTACCTCTCGACGCCGGTCACCAGCGGGCGCGACAGGGTGCGCAGCACGAAGGAGCTCCTCTCCCCGGGGATGTGGTCCGCCACACATCCTGGCCGGGGGCCGGCGGAGCGGCCAGTCGTCGCCGGTCAGAGCAGCCGGTTGGTCGCCGCCCAGCGGGTGAGCTCGTTGCGGTTGGACAGCTGCAGCTTCCGCAGCACGTTGGAGGCGTGGGACTCGACCGTCTTCACCGAGATGAACAGCCGGGAGCCGATCTCGCGGTAGGTGTAGCCGCGGGCAAGCAGCTGCATGACCTCCCGCTCGCGGGCGCTCAGCAGGTCCAGCCCCGGGTCGCTGGCCTCCTCGGCCGCCGGCGCCTGCGCGACCGCGCCCCCGGCGGCGAAGGCGTCCAGCACGAACCCGGCCAGCCGGGGGCTGAAGACGACGTCGCCGTCGGCGACCCGGCGGACGGCGTCGAGCAGGTCGGGCCCGGAGATCGTCTTGGTCACGTAGCCGCGCGCCCCGGCGCGGATCACGGCGATGACGTCCTCGGCGGCGTCGGACACCGAGAGCGCGAGCCACCGCACCTCGGGCAGCTCGCCCCGCAGCGTCTCCAGCACCGCGCGCCCGCCCCCGCCGGGCATGTGCACGTCCAGCAGCACGACATCGGGACGGGTGGCACGGATGCCCTCGACCGCGCCGGCGACGTCGGCCGCCTCGCCGACGACGGCCACGGAGTCGCCGAGCTCCGCCCGCACCCCGGTGCGCACCATCGCGTGGTCGTCGACCACGAACACCCGCGAGGTCATGCCCGGCCTCCCTGTTCGCTTCCGTGCGGCGCACCGCTCCCCGCTCGCATGCCCAGGCCACCTCCGCGGTTGGTCCGCTCCACTCTCGATCCTCGCTGCGGTGCTCCCGCCCGGTCCGCGGCCGCCTCGCCGCGCTGCTCCCGCCGCTGCCCGCCCACGGCCTTCCTCGGCAGGACCAGCTCCACCTCGGTCCCCTCCCCCGGCGTCGACCGGATCTGCGTGCTGCCGCCCAGCCGGGCCAGCCGGCCCCGCACCGAGTCGCGCAGGCCGCGCCGGTCGTCGGGCACCGTGCCGGGGTCGAACCCCTTGCCGCGGTCCCGGACGAACACCGACACCTGGTCGGCGGTCACCTCGGTGTACAGGTCCGCGGACGGCACGCCGGAGTGCTTGGCCGCGTTGACCAGGGCCTCGCGGGTCGCGGCGCCGAGCGCGGCCAGCTCCTCGTCGACGGGGGCGTCGCCGACCACGACGGGGTCGACGGTGAGCGCGTGGTCCGCCTCCACCTCGGCGACCATGCCCGCCACCAGCCCGGCCCACGTGCCGCCCTCGCGGACGGCCGCCGGGTCGTACAGCCAGGCCCGGAGCTCGCGCTCCTGGCTGCGGGCCAGCCGGCTCACCGCCTGCGGCTCGTCGGCGTTGCGCTGGATCAGGGCCAGGGTCTGCAGCACCGAGTCGTGCAGGTGCGCGGCGACGGCGGCTCGCTCCTCCGACCGGATCCGCGCGGCGCGCTCCTCGGCGCGGGAGTCGAGCAGCCGGCGCCACAGCGGTGCGGTCGCCAGGACGACGCCGGTGAGGATCAGCAGCGTCGCGGCGAAGCCGTTGCGGGCGTTGGCCAGCTGACCGGTGGTGGCCAGCAGGAGGAAGAGCCCGACACCCACGACGGCGACCCCGCCGGCCAGCACCCAGCGGGCCGCCGGCACGGCGAGCGTCCGGTCGGTGTCCAGCTGCCGCCAGATCACGGCCAGGCCGCCGACGAGCAGGACGAGCGGGAGGACGACGTCACTGCTGGTCCAGGCCGTGAGCTGACCGAGCAGGCTCGCCGCGGCGAGGCCGAGGACCGCCAGCAGGACCCACTGGCGGACGCCGGCGGGTCGCCAGCCCTGCGGCTCGGGCGCCGGAACCCCGGGCGCGCCGACCGGCATCGTCATCCAGAGCAGCCCGTACCCGATGATGCCCAGCCCGGTGGTGGCCAGCAGCACGAAGGCCACCCGCACCACCAGGGGGTCCTGGCGCAGGTGGGCCGCGGTTCCGGCCGCCACCCCGGCGACGACCCGGCCCTCGCGCGGGCGCACCAGCGGCGGGCGCGGCGGCAGGGTGGTGGTCACGCTACCGATCGTCGCACCGGGCGTGGCGCCGCCGACACCGGTGATCACCCCGGAAGAGGAACCAGGGTCGGTTCCGGGGATTCCCTGATGGTGTCCGCCTCGTCCGGTGGGCAGGCTCTGTGGCATGACCTCACCACCCCCTCCGGCTCCGCCCACGGTGGAGCCACCGGCCTGGTCCCCGCCGCCCGGCCCACCGGCCCGCCCCCCGCTGCGCCGCAGCCGCACCGACAAGGTCATCGGCGGGGTGAACGGCGGCCTGGCCGAGTACACCGGCATCGACGCACTCCTGTGGCGGGTCGGCTTCGTCGCCCTCGCGCTCGCCGGCGGCACCGGCCTGCTGGTCTACCTCCTGCTCTGGCTGCTCATGCCGGCCGGCCCGGAAGGGACGGCCGAGCCGTCGCCCGGGCAGCCCGCCACACCGCGCGTCCGGGAACCGGCCGGCCCCCGCTCGCCGGTCCCCGGCTTCACGATCGCCTGCCTGCTGATCGTCGTCGGGGCGCTCGCGCTGATCGCCCAGCTCACCGGCTGGGACGTCGGCGCCGTCGGCTACCTCGGGACCGCCCTGCTCGTGGTCGGCGCCGGGCTCGTCGTCGCCGCGTTCAGCCAGGGCCGCACCGCGCGCGGCAGCCTGCTCACCCTCGGCATCATCCTGGCGGTGGCGCTGGCGATCGCCGACGCGGCGCCGAACGACGCCGGGGTGGGCGACCGCACGTACCGGCCGCAGTCCGTCGCCGACGTGCGCGAGCTCTACGAGGGCGGTGTCGGCACCCTCACCGTGGACCTCTCCGAGGTGCCCGTGGCCGATCTGGCCGACGCCCTCGAGATCCGCGTGGAGCACGGCGTCGGCGACGTCGAGGTCGTCCTGCCCTCCTCCGCGGACGCGAGCGTCCGCGTGGACCAGGGGCTGGGTGAGGCCGACGTCCTCGGCTCCCTCGGGTCCGGCGGTGGCTTCTACCCCGGGACGGGCGCGGCCGAGTGGACCGACGACGGCGAGGCCGAGATCGTGCTCGAGATCGACTCCGGTATCGGACAGGTGGAGGTGTCCCGTGGCTGACTACAGCGAGTTCCCGACCACGCCGACGGCGTGGCAGGAGCAGCAGTGGCAGATGGTGGCGCCGCTGGCGACCGAGGACCACCCGCAGCCGCCACAGCGGCGGAAGCCGGATCTCGTCGCGCTGGTGCCCGGCCTGGTCTTCGTGCTCCTGGCGATCACGACGATGGCCGGCGTGGACCTCGCCCTGGGCCTGCTGGACGACGGTGGCCTGCTCTGGCTGGTCCTGATCGGTGCCGGGATCGCGTTGCTGGTGAAGGAGCTGCGGAAGGCGCGGGGCCGCCGCTGACCGACGGGAGGGGTGGACGCCGGGGGCCCGGGAGCGATGACGCTCCCGGGCCCCCGGCGCTCGCGGCGGCTACCCGACGACGGCCAGGGCGACGGTGCCCACGTAGATCAGCGGGATCGACACGCCCTCGAAGCCGATCCACTTCCGGTCGCGCATGAGCAGCCCTGCGGAGAGCACCGCGGTCATCACCAGCGTGCCGCCGACGAGGACCAGGCTGGTCGGGCCGGCGTCCCGGTAGATCGGCCCCTCCAGGTAGCCGACGTCGGCGACCGAGATCATCAGGATGTCGTAGACGTTCCCGCCGACGATGTTGCCGACGCCGAGGGTCAGCTGGCCCATCCGCACCGCGGTCAGCAGCACGACGAGCTCGGGCAGGGAGCTGATCGCCGTCGTGAGGGTGAATCCCACGACGCCGCTGTCCAGGTCGGCCCGCTCGATGACACTGAGCCCGGCCCGGCCCACGATCCAGCCCGCGACACCGGTCACCAGCCCGAGCGCGGCGAGCAGGCCCCACAGGCGGGCGGTCGAGCGCTCGTCGCCGTTCCCGTTCCCGTTCCCGTCGCCGTCCCCGTCCCCGTCCCCGTCGCCGTCCCCGTTGCCGGTGCCGTTGCCGTTGCCCTCGTCCCCGTCTGCGGTCTGGTCGGTGTGGACCGGCTGCCACATCGGCTCCCGCTGCATCCGCCGGAGCAGCGTCAGCCCGTAGGCGTAGAGGACGGGGATCAGCAGGGTCATGGGGTGGATCCAGCCCAGCCGGAGGTCCGGCGTGGCGTAGGCGATCACCGGAACCGCGAGCATCGCGCTCAGCAGCACCGACTGCAGCACGTTCTGCAGCGACGCCGCCGCGTGCTCCAGGTTCACCCGGCGGTAGAGGAGGTCGGCGATCGCCAGCCACACCGTCTGGAGCGCGATACCGCCGACCGGGTTGGCCAGGGCGAACCCCGGGTCGCCCTCGATCGCGCCGGTGAGCACGGTGACGTTCCCCGGCAGCGAGGTGACCGCCCCCAGCAGCAGGGCACCCCCGATCGCGTCACCGAGGCCGGTGCGCTCGGCCAGGGAGTCGGCGACACGGGTGAGCCGGACCCCCGCGACCACGATGACGACGGCCATCGCGGCGAGCACGCCCAGGCTCGGCCAGAGGGGCCACGGAGCGAAACTCACTCGTCCTCCGGGTCCTCGACTGCAACGGCCGACGACGACCCCACCACACCGACCGGGATCCTGCCGGTCGAGGCCCCCTCCGGAGGGTCTCCGGAGGAGGCGGACCTCAGGCGGCCACCCGCGCGCAGAACTCGAGGACCCGCCGCCACAGCAGCTCGGCGGCGGCGGCGTCGTACTCGCCGGGCAGGCTGACGTCGGTGAACAGGTGGCCGGTCCCCGGGTAGTCGTGGACCTCGATCTCGACTCCCGCACCCCGGGCGTCGGCGACCACGGAGTCGATCCAGTCCTGCTGCCGGAAGGGATCGCCCTCGGTGTAGTGCAGCTGCGCGGGCACACCGTCCGGCCAGCGGTCGGCTCCCAGCACCTGCACCGGCAACGCCCCGGAGAAGAGCAGCAGCCCCGCGCAGCGCCGCTGGGTGGCGACGTACTCGGCCATGCCGGCGCCGTTGGAGAAGCCGGCCGCGAGGAACCCGTCGGGCAGGTGGCGCACCGCCTCCACCGCCCGGGCCATCAGCGCCGGGAACCCGACCTCCTCGACGTGGGCCATCGCCGATGCGTAGTCGTCGAAGACCAGCCCGTCGTACTGGTCGACGACCAGGACGTCGTGCCCGGCGGAGCGGAGCCGTTCGGCCGCCGCCGTGATCCCGGGCCGGACGCCGAGGACGGAGTGGAAGAGCGCGATGGTGGTCATGAGGTCACCCTGCCGGGCTGCTGGTGACACCGTCCTGTCACCGTTTTCTGCCAGGATCCCGGCATGAACCGGACCGACCGGATGCACGCCATCTCGGAGGAGCTGCGCCGCGCCGGCGCACGGGGACGGACGGCGCAGCGACTGGCCGACTGGCTGGAGGTGTCGCCGCGCACGGTCAAGCGGGACGTCTCCGCCCTGCAGCAGGCGGGGGTGCCGATCTGGGCGACCGCCGGGCCGGGTGGCGGCTACGTGCTCGACGCCACGGCCTCCCTGCCGCCGGTCAACCTGAGCCCGGCGCAGGCCGTGGCGCTGGCGGTGGCGCTGGCCGGTGCGTCGGAGGCGCCGTTCGCCGCGGACGGCCGTGCCGCGCTGGAGAAGGTCCTCGATGTCATGGGGCCAGGTGCCCGGGAGTCCGCCCGCGAGCTCGGTGGCCGGGTGTGGGTGCGCGGCGACGAGCGAGGACGACCGGGGGCGGCGTCCGTCGTCGAGGAAGCGCTCCTGCGCCGGCGGGTGGTCGCCATCCGCTACCGCGACGACAGCGGCGCGGTCTCCCGACGTCGGGTGGAGCCGCACCTGCTGGCACGCACCGGCGACCGGTGGTACCTCGTGGCCTGGTGCCGGCTGCGGGACGCGCCGCGCTGGTTCCGCTGGGACCGGATCGAGGCCGCCGACCTCACCACCGAGACGCCTCCCCAGCGCGATCCGGATGCGTTCGGCACACCGCCACCCGACGCGCACACGGTGCGGGTGCCCGCGACGTGAGGCGCTGGAACGACCCAGGTGACGTCCTGGAACGGCCCCCTTCCAGGGACCCGGCCCGAGCGGAGCGAGGGTCGGTGAGGAAGGGGGTCCTTACTCCCACTCGATGGTGCCGGGCGGCTTGCTCGTGACGTCCAGGGTGACCCGGTTGATCTCCTCCACCTCGTTGGTGATCCGGGTGGAGATGCGCGCCAGGACGTCGTAGGGCAGCCGGGTCCAGTCGGCGGTCATGGCGTCCTCGCTGGACACCGGGCGCAGCACGACCGGGTGACCGTAGGTGCGCCCGTCGCCCTGCACGCCGACCGAGCGGACGTCGGCCAGCAGCACCACCGGGCACTGCCAGATCTCGTCGTCCAGCTTGGCCGCGGTGAGCTCCTCGCGGGCGATGGCGTCGGCCCGGCGGAGCACGTCGAGCCGCTCGCGGGTGACCTCGCCGACGATCCGGATGCCCAGCCCCGGCCCGGGGAAGGGCTGGCGCTGCACCAGCTGGTCGGGCAGGCCCAGCTGCCGGCCGACCTCGCGCACCTCGTCCTTGAACAGGGTGCGCAGCGGCTCGACGAGGGTGAAGGTGAGGTCCTCGGGCAGCCCGCCGACGTTGTGGTGGCTCTTGATGTTGGCCGTCCCGCTCCCCCCGCCGGACTCGACGACGTCGGGGTAGAGCGTGCCCTGCACCAGGAACTCCACCGTCTCGCCGTGCGCCTTGGCGTCGGCGACGACGTCGGTGGCCGCCTGCTCGAAGACCCGGATGAACTCGCGGCCGATGATCTTCCGCTTCTCCTCCGGGTCGCTCACCCCGGCGAGCGCCGCGAGGAACTGCTCGCTGGCGTCGACGACCCGCAGGTCCGCGCCGGTGGTCGCCGCGAAGTCGCGCTCGATCTGCTCGGTCTCGCCCGCCCGCATCAGCCCGTGGTCGACGTAGACGCAGGTGAGCCTGTCACCGATCGCCCGCTGGACGAGCGCGGCGGCGACGGCGGAGTCGACCCCGCCGGAGAGCGCGCACAGCGCCCGCCGGTCCCCGATCCGCTCGCGGATCGCCGCCACCTGCTCGTCGACGACGTTGCTCATCGTCCACGTCGGCTTGAGGCCCGCGATGTCGAACAGGAAGTGCTCGAGCACCGTCTGCCCGTGCGCGGTGTGCCGCACCTCGGGGTGGAACTGCACCCCGGCCAGCCGGCGGTCGACGTCCTCGAACGCGGCGACCGGCGCACCGGTCGACGTCGCGGTGACGGTGAACCCGGGCGGGGCCGCGCTGACGGCGTCGCCGTGGCTCATCCACACGTTCTGCTCGACCGGCAGGTCGCCGAACAGCCGCGCCTGCGTGGTGACGGTCAGCGGGGTGCCGCCGTACTCCCGGTCGCCGGTGCGGGAGACGGTGCCGCCGAGCGAGGCGGCCATCGCCTGGAAGCCGTAGCAGATGCCGAAGGCGGGGACGCCGGACTCGAACAGCGTCGGGTCGACCGTCGGCGCCTCGGGGGCGTACACGCTGGACGGCCCGCCGGAGAGCACGATCGCGGCCGGCTTGCGCGCGACGATCTCCTCGGCGGGAACCTCCGACGACACGATCTCGGAGTAGACCCCGGCCTCGCGGATGCGCCGGGCGATGAGCTGCGCGTACTGGGCGCCGAAGTCGACGACCAGGACGGTCGGGAAGTCCACGCTCAGCCGCCGATCACGAGGTCGACCCGCTGGAACTCCTTGAGGTCGGAGTAGCCGGTCTTGGCCATGGTGCGGGCGAGCGCCCCGAACAGGTTCGTCCGGCCGTCGGCGGAGTCCGCCGGTCCGAGCAGCACCTGCTCCAGCGATCCCGAGGGCTCGACGGGCGCCGACGCTGATCCGCGCGGCAGACGGGGGTGGGCGGCCACCGAGTCCCACCACACGCCACCGGCCGGCGCCTCGGCGGCCACCCGCAGCGGCTCCCCCAGCTGGACGGCGTCGGCACCGCAGGCGAGCGCGCGGGCGATGGCACCGCTGGTCTCGATCCGGCCGTTCGCGATGACGTGCACGTACCGGCCACCGGTCTCGTCGAGGTAGTCGCGGCGGGCGGCGGCGGCGTCGGCGATGGCGCTGGCCAGGGGCACGCGGATGCCCATGACCGCGTCGGTCGTCGAGTAGGTGTCACCGCCCACTCCGACGATGACGCCGGCCGCGCCGGTGCGCATCAGGTGCAACGCGGTCGTGTAGTTGGCCGCGCCGCCCACGATCACGGGGACGTCGAGGTCGGCGATGAACTCCTTGAGGTTGAGCGCGTCGCCCTGGCTGGTCACGTGCTCGGCCGACACGATCGTGCCCTGGATGACGAGCAGGTCCACCCCCGCCGAGAGCGCGGCCGGGGCCAGCTGCTCGGTGTGCTGCGGGGAGATCCGGATCGCCGTCGTCACCCCCGCGTCGCCCATCTCCTTGATGCGGGCGGCGATGAGGTCGGGCTTGACCGGCTCGGCGTAGACCTTCTGCAGCAGCGCCACCGGCGGAGCGCCGGCCGCGGCCGCCTCGGCGATCTCGCGGTAGACCGGCGCCGGGTCGTCGTAGCGGGCCCACAGCCCCTCGCCGTTGAGCACCCCCAGGCCACCCGCGCGCCCCACGGCGATCGCCGTCGCCGGGCTGACGACGGCGTCGCTCGGGCTGGTCACCAGCGGGAGGTCGAACCGGAAGGCGTCGATCTGCCAGGCGGTGGAGACGTCGTCGACGTCACGGGTCCGCCGCGAGGGGACGATGGAGACCTCGTCCAGGTCGTAGCCCCGGCGGGCGAAGCGGTTGAGCCCGATCTCGACGGTGTCGCGCACGCTCATGGTCAGCGCCCCCGGTAGTTGGGGGCTTCGACGGTCATCTGGATGTCGTGGGGGTGGCTCTCCACCAGGCCCGCGGAGGTGATGCGGGTCAGCTGCCCGCGCTCCTTGAGGTCGGCGATGGTGGCCGCTCCGGCGTAGCCCATGGAGGCCTGCAGGCCACCCACGAGCTGGTGCGCCACGCCGGCCAGCGCGCCGCGGTAGGGCACCTGGCCCTCGATGCCCTCCGGCACGAGCTTGTCGTCGGAGAGGACGTCGTCGGCGAAGTACCGGTCGCGGCTGAACGACTGGTTGCCGCGCTTCTGCATGGCGCCCAGGCTCCCCATGCCCCGGTAGGTCTTGTACTGCTTGCCGTTCATGAAGACCAGCTCGCCCGGTGCCTCCTCGACGCCGGCGAACAGACCACCGATCATCACCGTGTCGGCGCCGGCCACCAGGGCCTTGGCGATGTCGCCGGAGTACTGCAGCCCGCCGTCGGCGATGACCGGGACCCCCGCCGGGCCGGCGGCCAGCCACGCCTCGTAGATGGCGCTGATCTGCGGGACGCCGACGCCGGCGACCACGCGGGTGGTGCAGATCGAACCCGGTCCGACGCCGACCTTGACCGCGTCGACCCCGGCGTCGACCAGTGCCTGCGCACCGGCGCGGGTGGCGACGTTGCCGCCGACGACCTCCACCCCGGCATCGCCGCCGAACTCCTGCTTCACGCGGGCGACCATCTCCAGCACCGCGCGCTGATGGCCGTGCGCGGTGTCGACGACGAGCACGTCGACGCCGGCGTCGACCAGCAGGCCGGCCCGCTTGTAGGCGTCCTCGCCGACGCCCAGCGCCGCCCCGACGACCAGTCGCCCGTCGGCGTCCTTGGTGGAGTTCGGGAACTGGTCGCGCTTGACGAAGTCCTTCACGGTGATCAGCCCGCGCAGCCGGCCGGCGTCGTCGACCAGCGGCAGCTTCTCGATCTTGTGCTGGGAGAGCAGGCCCAGGGCGGTGTCCGGGTCGACCCCGACCGGCGCGGTGACCAGCGGCATCGGCGTCATGACGTCGCGCACGAGCCGGTTCATGTCGGTCTCGAAGCGCATGTCCCGGTTGGTGACGATGCCGAGCAGGACGCCGTCGGCGTCGACGACCGGCGCACCGGAGATGCGGTAGCGCGCCGAGAGCGCGTCGACCTCGGCGAGCGTGTTGTCGGGCGAGCAGGTGACCGGGTTGGTGACCATGCCGGCCTCCGACCGCTTGACCAGGTCGACCTGGCCGGCCTGCTCCTCGGCGGAGAGGTTGCGGTGCAGCACGCCCATGCCGCCGACCCGCGCCATGGCGATCGCCATGCGGGCCTCGGTGACGGTGTCCATCGCGCTGGACAGCAGCGGGACCGCCAGGGTGATGCGCCGGGTCACCCGGCTGCTGGTGTCCACCTCCGCCGGGACGACGTCGGACGCCCCGGGGATGAGCAGGACGTCGTCGTAGGTGAGACCGAGGCGGGCGAACTTCGCCGGCAGCTCGGTCACGGAGTCGGGCTGCATGTGCGCGGCCACCCTTCGGCGCGGATCGGGTCGGACACCGGTCGACACACCTCACGGGCGCGCGGGACCTGCCCCGATCGTAGGCGGCGGCACGGAGGAGGCGGTGCTCCGCCCGCTCGGCGGCTACCGTGTGACCGTGTCTTCGTTCGACGACGCCTTCGGGCCGGACTTCAGTTCCGCCGACGGCCCAGCCCCTCCGCCGCTCTCGATGGAGGAGCGGGCCGGGGTCCTCGACGACCTGGCCGAGCTCGAGGTCTTCCGGACCCTCCTGGAGCCGACCGGCATCAAGGGCATCGTGGTCGACTGCCCTGACTGCGAGGAGGAGCACCACGTCGACTGGGCGCTGATGCAGGCGAACCTGCGCCAGCTGCTGGACGAGGGGCAGACCGGCCGGCACGAGCCGCCGTTCGACCCGAACCCCGACGACTACGTCAGCTGGGACTACGCCAGCGGGTACGCCGACGGTGTCGCGGCGCTCGCCGAGCGGGACGAGCCCAGCGGCCGGCGCACCGGGCGCCACGCCCGCGACGACTAGAGCTGTGACACTGCGGTCCTCCGGACCGCACCGCGGCCACTTGCCGTCCCCCAGCTGGGCTGAGCGCGTCCGTCGCGCCTGCGCGGACCCTCCGGGCCCACTCGGCGCCACCACACCGCGGCCAGGTGCCGTCCCCCTGCCGAGCTGAGCGCGTCCGTCGCGCCTGCGCGGACCCTCCGGGCCCACTCGGCGCGACCACCCCGGGCCGGGCGCCGTTCCCCCGAGGGCGTGAATGCCTCCGTCGAGAACGCGTCGAGGGCCGCCTCCCGGTTCGGGAGACGGCCCTCAGCGCGTGCGTCGCTCGGGTGACCGCTCAGGTCATGATGCCGCGGCGGAAGCCGGTGGCCACCGCCTCGGCGCGGTCCTTGGCGCCCAGCTTCCGGAACAGCCGCCGGGCGTGGGTCTTGATGGTGTCCTCGGACAGGTAGAGCTCCCGGCCGATCTGGGCGTTGCTCTTGCCCTGGCTCATCCCGGTGAGCACCTGCATCTCGCGCATGGACAGCGCCACGGCCGGGGCGGCGTCACGCACGGTGGACCGCACCGTGGTGGGCGCGGAGCCGGCGAGCGGCGCCGCACCGCTCCACGCGGCCACGGAGGCCGTCGCCTGCTGCGGGATCCGTCCGTCGGCACGTAGCCCCACGCGGGAGAGCCCGAGCCCCATCTCGATCGGGGTGGCGTCCCAGCGCAGGTAGCCGCGGGCCCCGAAGGCCACGGCAGCCCGCACGCTGTCGGCGTCATCGGGAGCGCCGAGCACCAGCACCGGGAGCCCCGGGTGGGACCGGAGCGCCTGCGTGGCGGCGGACAGCCCGGTGTCCACGGCCCGCTGGGTGCCCACGACGAGCACGTCGGGGATGCGGGTGGCGAGGCGGGCCATGAGCGACTGCGCGTCGCCGACCACCTCCACCCGGCCGACGAAGGGCAGGGCGACCAGCCGCGAGGCGACGTCGTCACGGACCCGCCGTCGCTCGTCGTACACCCACACGGTCGCGCCGTGCACGGGTGCGCGCATCCTGTCGTCGATCACGCCTGCTCCTCGCTCTCCCCGGCCGCGCGGCGGCCGGGTCCCCCCGCCGGCCGGGGAAGGCACCCGGCCGGGTGTCGCTCGGGTGGAGGGCCCACCGGGCCCCCCACCTCCGCGCTGGTCACGCGACCGGTCCGGGTTTCTCCCCCTCCCGGACGCCAGCGCGACCTGGAGCCACCTTGATCGACTCCCGACCGGGGGAACAGACGCCCTCACCCCCGGGGGTGAGCGCCGCACGCGGAGGTGACGCAGGGCGCACCTGGGAAAAGTTGCGAATCGGCTGTGTTTGGACGTGGGACGGCGAGGGCACCGGGCCCCTTGCAGCCGGACAGCCCCCTCCGGCTCAACCGAGTCCTGGAGGAGACATGGCCGACATCCGCAGACTCCCGACGCCCGTGGCCGAGGTCTGGGACTGGCAGCTGCACGGCGCCTGCCGTGGCGAGAACACGTCCCTCTTCTTCCACCCCGACGGCGAGCGGGGGCCGGCCCGGGCGCGACGGCAGTCAGCGGCGAAGGCCGTCTGTGCGCGCTGCCCGGTCGTCGACGCGTGCCTCAAGCACGCGCTGGCCGTCCGCGAGCCCTACGGGGTCTGGGGCGGGATGAGCGAGGAGGAGCGGGCCCGGCTGATCGCCACCGAGCCCGCCGCCGTGGCCGCGGGGGTGTAGCACCCCGCCACGAACGCCGAGAGGGCCCGGTCCAGGAAGTCCTGGACCGGGCCCTCTCGTGTGCCCGGACGGCGCGAGCACCGTCCGGGCTCAGCCGGTGGGGTCCTGGCTCACCGTCGACCGTGAGCCAGGACCCCCCGCCCCCGCCCCACGCTCCCCCCGAGCGGGCGCGCGGCGCGGAGGACGGGGTGCTTTGTCAGTGGGTGTGCCCGT
>NZ_JBJHAK010000018.1:0-93377 GCF_054050975.1 Blastococcus sp. SYSU DS0828
CCCCCCCCCCCCCCCCCCCCCCCCCCCCCCCCCCCCCCCCCCCCCCCCCCCCCCCCCCCCCCCCCCCCCCCCCCCCCCCCCCCCCCCCCCCCGGGGCCGTGCTGCGCCGAGATCACGTGATCTCGGCAGCGGGGCGGTGCGTCAGGGCGTGACGTCCTCGGCCTCGGTCAGCCAGTCGGCCAGCTCCTGCATGTACTCGGCCTGGGCGGCGTAGTCCATGCCGATGTACTTCCACGGGTAGGCCTGGTCGGCCTGGAGGGCCGGCAGCCGGGCGGCGGTCGGCTGGGTGGCCATCTCCTCGGGGGTCATCCCCCCGCGCAGCGAGTACAGGAGCACGTCGCTGGGGTGGTCGGGCACCTGCTCCCAGCCCACCGGCTTCCAGAAGTAGCCCTCCTCGCCCAGGTCGACGAAGTCGACGCCGAGGTCGGAGTAGAGGCGCAGGGCCGGGTCGTCCTCGGCCTTGCCCATCCACCAGCCCTCCGAGGGGGTGGCGTAGACCGGCAGGACGCTGAGGCCCTTCTCGCCGGCCTCGGTGAGCGCCGCCGCGGCCTCCTCGTACTCGGCGCGGGCCGACTCGATGGTGCCGGAGTCCGCGCCCAGGCTCTCGGCGAGGTCGGCCACCTCCTCCATGACGTCGGCGGCCGACCCGCGGTAGGCGATGGCGACGACGGGGGCGATCTGCTCGAGCTGCTCGAGCTGCTCGGGCGACTCGATGCCGTACGGCGGCGACGACGGGTCCAGCGTCCCCGCCGAGTCCACCGGGTAGACCGAGGTGATGATCAGGTCGGGGTCGGCCGCGGCCAGCTGCTCGAGGTCGATCTGCCCGTAGGTCTCGCCCACGATCTCGACGTCGGAGAGGTCGCGCCCCTCGAACGCGACGTCGTCGGCCGCGGAGGTCTGGCCGAAGGTGGCCACCGGCTCGACGCCGTAGTTCCACAGCGAGGCCATGACGTCGTTGAGGCCGGCGATCCGGGTCGGCGTCTCGTCCAGCTCGACGGTGTTGTCCAGGGCGTCGGTGTACTCCCAGGCCTCGCCGGAGGCGGTCGGCTCCGTACCGGCGCCCGCGTCGGTGTCCGTGTCCTCGGATCCGCAGGCGCTGAGGCCGACGGCCGTGCCCAGGGCCAGGAAGCCGCCGAGCAGGCGGCGAGAGGTGCGGTGCAAGGGGACTCCCTCGGGTGCGGGGATGCATGATCATCCCGATCGAGGGAAGGTTAGCCTGCCCTAAGTCCCGGAGGGAAGGCGGGTCACCGCAGGCGGCGCACCGGCACGACCATCGGCGTCCCCGTCACCGGGTCGGGGAGCACCCGGGCCTCGAGGTCGAACACCTCGGCGAGGAGGTGCTCGGTGAGCACCTCGTGCGGGGTGCCCGAGGCGACGAGCGCACCGTCCTTCATCGCCACCAGCCGCTGGGCGTACCGGGCGGCGAGGTTGAGGTCGTGCAGCACGACCACGACCGTCCGGCCCCGCTCGGCGTGCAGCCGGCCCACCAGGTCCAGGACGTCGATCTGGTGGGAGAGGTCGAGGTAGGTGGTGGGCTCGTCGAGCAGCAGCAGGTCGGTGCCCTGCGCCAGCGCCATCGAGATCCAGGCCCGCTGCCGCTGGCCGCCGGAGAGCGCGTCGACCGGGCGGTCGGCGAGCTCGGCCATGCCCGTCCAGGACAGCGCCTCGGCCACCAGGGCCTCGTCGTCGCGCGACCACTGGCGCAGCCACGTCTGGTGCGGGTGCCGCCCGCGGGCCACCAGGTCGCCGACGCTGAGCCCCTCGGGGGCCACCGGCGTCTGCGGCAGCAGGCCGAGCACCTTCGCCACCTCGCGGGTCGGCGTGCGGGCGATCGACCGGCCGTCCAGCAGCACCTGGCCCGACGCCGGGCGCAGCAGCCGGCCGAGCGCGCGCAGCAGCGTGGACTTGCCACAGCCGTTCGGACCCACGATCGCGGTGAAGGAGCCCTCGGTCAGCGCGAGGTCGAGCCCGTCCACGACGACCTGGTCGTCGTAGGCCAGCCGGAGCTCCTCCGCCGCCAGCCGCACGGGTGCCGGTGGGGCGGCGGGCTCCGCCCGGTGCAGGAGCTCGGTACCCGGGTGGATCGTCATGCTGTCGCTCGCCGCCTTCCACGGACCAGGAGCCAGAGCAGGTAGGGAGCGCCGATCGCGGCGGTGAGGATGCCGACCGGCAGGGCCTGGGGGAGCATCGTCCGGGTCACCAGGTCGGCGGCCACCACGAGCAGCGCGCCGAGCAGCCCCGAGGTCAGCAGCGGCGGGCGCGAGCCGCGGGTCAGCCGCACCGCGATCTGCGGCACGACCAGGGCCACGAACGTGATCGGCCCGGCGGCCGAGACCGCGAAGCCGACGAGGCCCACCGCGAGTAGCACGACCGCGGTCTGCGCCCCGGCCAGCCGCACGCCGAGCCCGCGCGCGGTGTCGTCGCCGAACTGCATGACCCCCAGCGCCCGGCCGGCGGCGAGCGCCGGCGGGAGCAGCACGGCGACGGCGACGGCGAGGGGCAGCGCGTCGTTCCAGGTGCGGGCGTTGAGCGAGCCGGTGATCCACACGTACGCCGACGCGGCGTCGTAGATCTCGGCGCGGGTGAGCAGCCAGTCGACCAGCGCGGCGCCGACCGACCACAGCGCGATGCCGATGAGGACCAGCCGGTACCCGTCGATCCCCGCCCGCCAGGCCAGCACGAACAGCAGCACGCCGGTGACCAGGCCACCCAGCAGCGCGGCCAGGGGAACGCCGAGACCGCCCAGCACCTCGCCGGTGGAGGTGCCGCTGGTCAGCACGATGGCCGCCACCGCCCCCACCGAGGCGCCGCTGGTGATGCCCAGGGTGTCGGGGGAGGCGAGCGGGTTGCGGGCGAAGGTCTGGAAGAGCGCGCCGGAGACCCCGAGGGCCAGCCCGACCAGTGCGCCGACGACGACCCGCGGGGCGCGCAGCTGCAGGACGATGAACTCCTGCGTCTGCTCGCCCAGGCCGACCAGCGTCCGCAGCACCTCGCCGACGCCGATCGGGTAGTCGCCGCGCCCCATGCTCAGGGCCGAGACCAGCACCAGCGCGGCCAGCGCGGCCACCGGCACGACGACGTCGCGCCAGCGGACGATCGCCGAGACCGGGCCCACCCGCACGGGCGTGCCGCTGCGCAGCGGGGGGCGGGCGGTCGGCGCGGGCCGCGGGCGGGCCGGGGCGGTGGCGGTCACAGGGTGACCGTCCGGCGACGTCGCACGAGCGCGACGAAGAACGGCGCCCCGATGAGCGCCAGGACGATGCCGACCTGCAGCTCCCCCGGGCGGGCCACGACGCGGCCGATCACGTCGGCGGCCAGCAGCAGCGCGGCGCCCAGGAGGCCGGAGCAGGGGATCAGCCACCGGTGGTCGGGGCCGGTGAGCGCGCGGACGACGTGCGGCACGACCAGGCCGACGAAGGCGATCGGCCCGCAGGCGGCGGTCGCGGCGCCGGCCAGCAGGGTGATGGCGGCCAGGCCGATCGTCCGCGCCTGCCAGACGCGCTGGCCCAGGCCGCGGGCGACGTCCTCACCGAGCCCGAGCAGGTTCAGCGCCGGGGCGTTGGCCAGGGCGAGCACCACCCCGGCCGCGATGAACGGGCCCACCTGCCAGGCGATGTCGGCCCCGCGGCCGGCCAGCGAGCCGACCACCCAGAACCGGAAGCTGTCCAGGGTCTGCTCGTCGGTGACGACGACGGCGCGCACCAGGGCGAAGAACAGCGCCGACAGCGCGGCCCCCGCGAGCGCCAGGGTGACCGGTGTGGCCCCGCCGCGCCCGGCCGAGCCGATCGCGTAGACCAGGACCGTGCCGACCAGGGCGCCGGCGAAGGCGAACCAGACGTAGCCACCGGGCGTCCGGATGCCCAGCGCGGCGATGGCCAGCACGACGGCGAGGCTGGCGCCGGCGGTCACGCCGAGCAGCCCGGGGTCGCCCAGCGGGTTGCGGGTGTGTCCCTGCATCAGGGCCCCGGCCACGCCCAGCGCCGCACCGACCATGAGCCCCAGCACCGTGCGGGGGACCCGCAGCTGCCGGACGATCACCGCCTCCTCGGAACCCAGCGCCGAGTCGAGCAGCGACCGCCACACGTCGGCGAGGCCGATGGAGCGCGTGCCGACCGCGATGCTGGCCAGCGCGGCGGCGACGACCAGCACCAGCAGCAGGGCCAGCGTGCCCAGCCGTCGGCCGCGCGCCGGCGGTGCCGGAGGTCGTGCCGAGTCCCGGGCCGGGACGTCGACCGTGGTGGCCACGAGCAGCTCCCGGGACGGACGGCGTGGTCAGATAAGGCTTACCTTAGCTCGCTCGGTCGATCCCGCCACTCCCGCATGGGGCCGCGACAGCTCAGCGCTTCTGCCGGCGGCTCCCGCCGTGCCAGTCCTCCTGCCGGCCGATCTCGCCGGCCTGCACGCCGAAGGCCGGCAGCTGGGGGCGCTCGCGCAGGCTGCGCTTCAGCTCGGCGAAGCCGGGGAACGAGGCGAGCCCCACGACGTGGTCCCACAGCGCGACGGCCTCGTCCTCGGCGGGCAGCCGGCTGATGACCGGCCCGAAGAACGCCACGCCCTCGGGGGGCCGGAAGTGCAGGATCGGCGTCCCGACGTCCTTGCCGGCGAGCCCGAGCGCCTCGTCGGTCTCCGCCTGGATCTGCGCGTCCCAGCTGTCGTCGTCCACGGCATCGGCGAGCGCCGTGGGCAGCCCCGCCTCGGCGAGCGCCGGCTCGGCGAACTCCCGGGTGCCGCGCCGCGCCTCGTCGCCCGGGTTCGCGGGCTGCTCGAAGACGCGTGCGCCGAGCGCCGCGTAGAGCGGGCCGACGGCCTCGGGGCCGTGCTCGGCGCGGGTGCGGGCGGCGACCCGCAGCAGGCGCAGACCCGACGTGTGCCCGGCCTCGTACTCGGGCGGGAAGTGGCTGGCGTAGTCGACGTGGGCGTTGAGCAGCCGCAGCGAGATGAACCGCCACTCGACGGCGTACTCCCGCTGCGCGCTCACCTGCCGGACCCACTTGCTCGTCATCCAGGCGAACGGGCAGACCGGGTCGAACCAGAAGCGCAGATCGGCCATGGCGCGAACCTAGGCGCTCCCGCCCGACCGCGCCGCCCCAGTGCTGGGGCCGCGCCCCCAGCACCGTGCGGCCGGGGTCGCGACCACGAGCCTGGGGTGAGGGGCCGGCGTCAGACCGGCAGGACCGACTCGATGGCGGCCCGGACCTCGGGGGCGTCGGGCTCGGTGCGCGGCCGGAAGCGGGCCACCACCTCGCCCTGGCCGCTGAGCACCCACTTCTCGAAGTTCCAGGCGACGTCGCCGTCCTGCCCGTCCACGTCGGGCACGGCGGTGAGCTGCCGGAAGAGCGGGTGCGCGCCCGGGCCGTTCACCTCGGCCTTCTCCGTCAGCGGGAAGGTGACGCCGTAGGTGGCCGAGCAGAACTGCTCGATCTCCTCGGCGGTGCCGGGCTCCTGCCCCATGAACTGGTTGCAGGGCACGCCCACGACGGTGAAGCCGCGGTCGCGGTACTCCTCGTGCAGCGCCTCCAGCGCGGTGTACTGCGGGGTCAGGCCGCAGCGGCTGGCCACGTTGACGACCAGCGCCGGGCCGCCGGCGGTCAGCTCCCGCAGCGTCGTGGCGGCGCCCTGCAGCGTGGTCACGGGCGTGTCGAGGAGGTCGCTCATGCTCGGCCGCAGCGCCGCCGGCCGAGGGTTCATTCCAGGCCGGCCCCCACCGCGGCGCCTAGGGTGGCGGGTGTCCGGCACGAGGAGGTCCCGTGGAGTGGCTGCTGATCACGGCGGCGGTGCTGGTGGTGGTCGCCGCAACCCTCTACGTCCGGCGCGGGCCGCGGCAGGAGGAGTGGCGCGACGAGCTGCCCGACGGCCGCCTCGACCGCGACCGGACGGACGGCCCGGACGCGCGCGGCGCGGTCAACAAGCACAGCTGGATGCTGGGCGGTGGAGGGTCCGGGGGCTGAGCCCGGCGGTTCAGCCCAGACCGCTGGCGTCGTCCGGGACGTCGACGGCGTAGCGGCGCAACGCCTCCAGCGGCACGACCTCCAGGGCGCGGGCGTTGGTGGCGGCCAGCACGACCCCCGCCGCCGCACCCGCCTGGTAGGCCTGCAGCCAGCGGGTGGCGACCACGCACCAGCGATCGCCCGGCCGCAGCCCGGGGAAGCCGTATTCCGGGCGCGGGGTGCTGAGGTCGTTGCCCAGCTCCCGCTGCACCGCCAGGAACTCGGTGGAGACGACGGTGCAGACCGTGTGCCGGCCGAGGTCGTCGGGGCCGCTGCGGCAGTGCCCGTCGCGGTAGAAGCCGGTGACCGGGTCCGTGCCGCAGGGCTCCAGCGGCCCACCGAGGACGTTCCGCTCGCCGGCGGGGTCGGGCAGCACGGGCCCTCCTCGGGTGGGCGTGGTGGGCGGGCGTCCAGGATGGCATGGTGCGGGCGTGAGCGAGATCCCCGAGATCCTCTGGCGGCCCACCGCCGCGTCGATCGCCGGCACCCGGAGCGCCGCCTTCGCCGGCTGGGTGGCGCAGCGCCGCGGCCTCTCCTTCGGTGACCCGGTCGACTACGACGCCCTGTGGCGGTGGTCGATCGAGCACCTCGACCAGTTCTGGGGTGACCTCGCCCGCTGGACCGGCGTGCTCGACGTCCCCGATGACCAGGTGCTCACCTCCCGCGAGATGCCGGGCGCGGTCTGGTTCCCGGGGACGGCGGTCAACTACGCCGAGCAGGTGTTCCGCCAGGCCGCCGACGACCGGCCCGCGCTGATCGCCGTCGCGGAGGACACCGAGCCCGTCGAGATCCCGTGGGCCGAACTCCGTGGCCAGGTGGGGGCCTTCGCCGCCACGCTGCGCCGCCTCGGCGTCCGTCCCGGTGACCGGGTCGCCGGCTATCTGCCCAACGTCCCCGAGACGATCGTCGCCTTCCTCGGCGCGGCCGCGGTCGGGGCCGTCTGGTCGTCCTGCGCGCCCGACTTCGGCACCCGCGCCGTCCTCGACCGGTTCGCCCAGATCGAGCCCACCGTGCTGGTCGCCGTCGACGGGTACCGGTTCAACGGGCGAGCGCACGACCGGCGTGAGGTGGTGGCGCAGCTGCGCGAGGCGCTGCCCACGGTGCGGACGACGATCGCCGTCCCCCGGATCTTCCCCGACGAGGTGCCCGACGGCGCCCTGCCCTGGGCCGACGCCGTCGCCGACCGGCAGGACCCGGCGTTCGAGCCGACGCCGTTCGACGCGCCGCTGTGGATCGTCTACTCGTCGGGCACGACCGGGCTCCCCAAGGGGATCGTGCACGGTCACGGCGGGGTGGTGCTGGAGCACCTCAAGTGGGGGCTGCTGCACCAGGACCTGGCGCCGGGCGCCCGCTTCTACTGGTACACCTCCACCGCCTGGATGATGTGGAACGTCGTCGCCTCCTCGCTGCTGTCGGGCGCCACGGCGGTGCTCCACGACGGGGCGCCCGCCTACCCGACCGTGGACGCGCAGTTCGCCCTCGCCGCGAAGGTCGGGATCACCCTGCTGGGCACCAGCCCCGGGTACCTGGGCGCCTGCCAGAAGGCCGGCGTCCGCCCGGGCGACGACCACGACCTCTCCGCGCTGCGCGTGCTCGGCTGCACCGGCTCCCCCCTGCCCGAGGCCTCCTACCGCTGGGTCTACGACGCCGTGGGCACGGACCTGCAGCTGGTCTCCGCGTCCGGTGGCACCGACGTCGCCACCGGTTTCATCGGGAGCTCACCGCTGCTCCCGGTCACGGTGGGCGAGCTGCAGCGGCCCATGCTGGGTGTGGCCGTGGAGTCGTGGAACGAGCAGGGCGAGCCGGTGGTCGGCGAGCTGGGGGAGCTGGTGGTCACCGAGCCGATGCCCTCGATGCCGCTGTACTTCTGGAACGACCCGGACGGCGCGCGGTACCGGGCGGCGTACTTCGAGCCGTGGCCCGGGGTGTGGCGGCACGGCGACTGGCTGGAGATCACCGAGCGCGGCACCTGCATCATCACCGGCCGGTCGGACTCCACGCTCAACCGCGGCGGGGTGCGCATGGGCACCGCGGACATCTACGCCGCCGTCGAGGCCTTCCCCGAGGTCGTCGACTGCGTCGTGCTCGGGGTCGAGCTGCCCGAGGGCGGCTACTGGATGCCGCTGTTCGTGCAGCTCGCCCCGGGGGAGGAGCTGACCGACGAGCTCGTGGGGCGGCTCCGGGAGGAGATCCGGACGACGGCCAGCCCGCGCCACGTGCCCGACGAGGTCATCGCCGTCCCCGGCGTGCCGCACACCCGCACCGGCAAGCGGCTGGAGGTGCCGCTCAAGCGGCTGTTCCAGGGCGTGGACCCGGCGAAGGCCGTGAACACCGGCACCGTCGACGACGCCGCGCTGGTCGAGCACTTCATCCGGCTGGCGAGGGACCGCACGCACTAGCCGCACCGACCGCCCGGCGGTCAGCGGGCGGTGCGCGCCAGCGTGGCGAAGAAGGCCCGGATGTCGCCGGCGAGGACGTCCGGCCGTTCGAGCGCCGCGTAGTGCCCCCCGCCCTCGAACTCGCTCCAGTGGACGATGGCGTCGTTGTCCCGCTCGGCGAAGGCGCGGATGCTCTTGAAGTCGTCGGAGAAGACCGCGACGCCGACGGGCGAGTGGTTGACGGCCGGCTCGCGCTGCGCGTGGGCCTCCTCGTAGTGGTACCGGCCGACGCTCGCCGAGGTGTTCGTGAGCCACTCGAGGGTGACCTCGGTGAGGATCTGCTCGGTGGTGACGAGGCTCGTGCCGTTGCCGAAGGACTGGAAGAGCTCGTTCCACGCGAGCTGCCCGACGGGGGAGTCCGACAACGCGGCGGCGACGGTCTGCGGGCGCGAGGCGTTGAGCGCGTTGTAGCCGCCGACCGACTGGAACCACTGCAGGTGCTCCAGCGCCGCGTGGTCCTTCGGCTCGAGCTTCTCGAACTCGGCCGGGTCGCCCGAGGGGAACGAGAACAGCTGCAGGACGTGGGCGCCGAGGAAGCCCGCCGGCTCGAGCAGGCCGAGTTCGCGGGCGACCATCGCCCCGGTGTCGCTGCCGTGCGCGCCGTAGCTGTCGTAGCCGAGCCGTCGCATGAGGGAGTCGTAGGTGCGGGCGACGCGGGCCGTGGTCCAGCCGCGGTCCGTGACCGGGGTGCTGAAGGCGAACCCCGGCATCGAGGGCACCACCACGGAGAAGGCGTCCTCGGCCGCACCGCCGTGGGCGACCGGATCGGTCAGCGGGCGGATGAGCTCGAGGAAGTCGACGAAGGAGCCCGGGTAGCTGTGCAGCAGCAGCAACGGGGTGGCGCCGGCCTCCACCGACGGAACGTGCAGGAAGTGGATCGTCTGGCCGTCGATATCGGTGAGGAAGTGCGGGAACTCGTTCATCCGCGCCTCCGCCGCACGCCAGTCGTACGCGGTGCGCCACTGCTCGACGACGTCGACCAGGTAGCTGTTCGGGACGCCGTAGGTCCAGTCGTCGCCCGGGGCGGGTGCCGGGAAGCGGGTGCGCCCCAGCCGGGCGAGGAGGTCGTCGAGGTCGGCCTGCGGGATCTCGACCCGGAACGGCCGGATGCCGGTGGAGGAGGTGGTCGGAGTGTCCGTCGTGGAGGTCATGGGACGAACCTAGGAGGCCAACAGGAACGGTTCGCTCCTGTTGGTGCGAGGATTCTCCGGTGCTCGAGACGTCGGCCCGCCTGCTGGCCCTGCTCGCCCTGCTGCAGGCCCGGCCGGCCTGGTCGGGGCCGGAGCTCGCGGACCGTCTGGGGGTGACGACGCGGACCGTCCGCAACGACGTGGAGCGACTGCGCACCCTCGGCTATCCCGTGGAGGCCACCCGCGGCTCGCTGGGGCGCTACCGGCTGGGGGCCGGCGCATCGCTCCCGCCGCTGCTGCTCGACGACGACGAGGCCGTCGCCCTCGCGCTCGGCCTGCGGGCTGCGTCGGCGAGCGCGATCGAGCGCGTCGCGGAGACCAGCGCGCGGGCACTGGCGAAGCTCGAGCAGGTGCTGCCCGCACGACTGCGCCGCCAGGTCGGCAGCCTGACGGCGGCCACCACCCAGATCGCCGACGACGCGGGCACGCCCGAGGAGGATCCGCCGGTCGACCCGACCGTGCTCACCGCGGTGGCGGCGGCGATCCGGGACGTGGAGTGGCTGCGCTTCGAGCACGACGGCGTCCGCGTGCTCGTCGAGCCGTACCGGCTCGTCAGCTGGGAGCGCCGGTGGTACCTGCTGGGTCGCGAGCCGGAGAGCGGCCGCTGGCGGGTGTTCCGGGTCGACCGCCTGGCCCTCGGCCCCCGCACCGGCCGGCGGTTCACCCCGGAGCCCCTGCCCACCGAGGACCTGCGCGCCTACGTCATGCGGGCGGTGGCCTCGGAGGGGTGGGCCGTCCACGCCCGGATCACCGTGCTGGCGCCGGCCGCCGAGGTGCGTGCCCGCATCAACCCGGCCGTCGGCGTCGTCGAGCCGGTCGACGCGCGCACCAGCACGCTCGTGACGGGGGCGGACAGCTTCGAGACGATGGCCGTGTACATCTCGCTGCTCGACCTGGACTTCCGGGTGCTCGAGCCGCCGGAGCTCGTCGAGCGGCTGCGCGTTCTCGCGGCCCGCTACACCGCCGCCACGACGTGACCCACCCGTGAGGCTGCTCACCTCGCGGGTGACGACGGCGTGCCGGGGGAACAGGCAGCCGCCAAGGTGGAGTGATCACCGCCCTCGACGAGGAGGACGCGCCATGACCAGCACCGACGAGATCCGCGAGCCGCAGCCGCCGGTGCTGCTGCCGCCGTGGCACACCCCGGAGCGGGAGGCGCTGCAGGAGCAGGCGCGCCGGTTCGCGATGGAGGAGGTGCTGCCGGTCGCGAACGAGCTCGACCCGCAGAAGGGCGAGATCCCGGCGTCCCTGCTGGCGCGGCTGGCCGAGCTGGGCTACTTCGGCATCACCGTGCCCGCGGAGCAGGGCGGACTGGGCCTCGGCGTCTTCGAGTACTGCATGGTCAGCGAGGAGCTGGCCCGCGCCTGGATGTCGACGGCGAGCATCCTGGCCCGCTCCCAGGGTCTGGGGACGGCGGTCCTCGACGCCGACCGGCGGCACGAGCTGCTGGGCCGTAGCGCCCGGGGGGAGTGGATCGGCGCGATCGCGCTCTCGGAGCCCGACGCCGGCTCCGACCTCGCCGGCGTCTCCACCCGGGCGGTGCTCGACGGCGACGAGTGGGTCGTCACCGGCCGCAAGCGCTGGTGCGGCAACGCCAAGGCCGCCGACTTCATCCAGGTCCTGGTGCGCGAGCGCGACCCGGAGCCGGGGGAGTCGCGCTCGGCCGGGCTGATCAACCTGCTGCTGGAGAAGGAGCGCGGGGAGTTCCCCGAGGGCCTGTCCGGCTCCCCGATCGACAAGATCGGCTACCACGGCTTCCTCACCTGGGACCTCACCTTCGACGGCGTCCGGATCCCCCGGGAGAACGTGATCGACCAGGCGAAGGCCGCGCAGGAGGAGAGCGCCGAGGAGGGGGACGCCGCGAAGCAGGCGGGATTCGCCGAGGCGCAGAAGTTCCTCAACACCGCCCGCGTGCACACCGCGGCCCGGGCCGTGGGGCTGGCGCGCGCGGCGCTGGAGGACTGCATCCGCTACCTGCAGGAGCGCGAGCAGTTCGGCCACCCGATCGGCGACTTCCAGGCGCTGCGCTTCGCCGTCGCCGAGATGGCCGCGCAGATCGAGCAGTCGCGCGCCTTCTACCGCCAGGTCGCCCACCTGCTCGACCTGGGGCTGCCGGTGCACAAGGAGGCGTCGATGGTGAAGCTGGAGGCCACCGAGATGTCGGTGCGGGTGACCAACCAGGCCATGCAGCTGCACGGCGGGAACGGCTACACCACCGAGCGGCAGGTGGAGCGGCACTGGCGGGACGCCCGGCTGACCACGATCTTCGAGGGCACCAGCGAGATCCAGAAGCGGATCATCAGCGACCGGCTGCTCCCCCGCTCGCCGCTGGGCTGAGCCGGCCCCGCGACTGTGCGCTGATCGGGGTGATGAGCTGCCCGAGACCCCGATCAGCGCACAGCGGCGCTAGATCAGTCCAGCGCGATCGGCATCAGCATGCTGAGGTCGCCGGACCGGCCCGGTGCCCGCATGACCAGCGGCGCGATCGGCCCGTCGAGGTCGAGCACCAGCTGGCCGGCGTCCTCGGCGTCCAGGGCCTGGAGCAGGAACTCGCGGTTCACGCCCACCTCGACGTCGCCGAGGCTCAGCACGGTGGCGGCGTGCTCGGTGCCGTCCTCCGGGCTGCGCACCGTCCGGATCGGGGCGGCGGCCAGCTGCTCGCGGAACCGCGCGACGTCGACCTCGACCCGGGAGCTGCCCGACGCCCGCACGATCCGGCGGTAGTCGGGGAAGTCGGCGTCCACGCGGCGCCCGCGCACCGACCTGTCGCCGGCCGCGAGGACGACGTCCGCGCCGTCCACCGAGACGGTCAGGGGGCCGTCGTCGGGCGTCAGGGTCAGCAGCGCCTCGTCGACCAGCGCCACGGGGAGGACGGCGCTGACGGCCTGGCCCTCCACGGCGGCGTCGGCCAGGGTTCGCACCGCCAGGCGGTAGCGGTCGGTGGCCACCAGGCGGACGTCGTCGGCGTCGGCGTCGAGGAGCACGCCGGTGAGCGCCGGGAGTTCGGGGTCGCGGCCGACGGCGAAGCGCACGCCCCGCAGGGCGTCGAGGAAGGTCGCGGTCGTGCTGCGGATGCTGGTCATGAGGCTCTCCTGGGCCAGTAGGGATCGGGCGTGGAAGAGCTCGCGGCGGGCGTCGGCCAGCCCGTCCTCGAGGCGCCGCAGGTGCGCCTCGAGGACGACATCGGCGACGGCCGGGTCGTCCCGGTGCTCGACCACCCGGCGGATCTCGGCGAGCGGCATGGCCACCCGCCGCAGCCGGGCGACGAGCCGGGCGACGACGACCTGCTCGTCGCTGTACCAGCGGTAGCCGCTCCACGGGTCCACGCGGGCCGGCACGAGCACGCCGGCGCCGTCGTAGAACCGCAGGGCGCTCACCGTCAGGCCCGAGTCGCGCGCCATCCGGCCGATCCCCCGCATGCGTTCCTCCACGCCCCGGACCCTCGGGCCTCGACCGGGTCGAGGGTCAAGCATCGCCCGCCGGGCGGACGGACTCCAGCGACCGGCGGACGGCCCCGGCGATGTTTCCGGCGTCGAGCAGGTCGTCGTCGGTGGTGGCCCGGGCGCGGCGCAGCTCGGTGGTGAACTCGGCAAGCGCGGCATCGGCCCGGCGGACGGCCTCGGGGTCGGCCGTCGCGCCGCCGACCGAGCGGAGCACGTCCGCCAGGGCGGCCAGGGCCCGGGATGCCGGAGGTCGCAGCCGCGGCCCCAGCGGGACCGTCTCCAGATCGGCGAGCTCGGTCTCGGCGATCAGCTGGGTGAGGTCCTCGACGAGCAGCGTCAGGCGCTCGAGCGCCCGGGCCTGCCGGTACTGACGGTCGGCCGCCTCCCGGTACCGGGTCGCGCGGCGGTTGCCCCGGCGGGCCTCGTCGGTCAGGCGGACGGCGTCGCGCATGTGGGCCAGCAGCGGGTCGAGCGTGCGGATCCGGCCGCGCCACTCGTCCTGCGTGGGTGGGTGGTCCTGCCGCAACCCGTCGACCAGGTCGTCCAGCTGCCCGGCGAGGGCGTCCCGCAGGGTCGCGAGCGTCTGTTCCGCCGGTGCCAGGGGAAGCGGCGGGAAGGCGGCGGTCACGGCGAGGCCGACGAGCGCCCCCATGAAGGTGAGCCCGAGGTAGCCGAGCACGTACGCCGTCGTGTTCTCGTTGCCGAAGAGCAGGATGAACAACGCGGCCGTGGACAGCCAGCTGCTGGCGCTGCCCAGCCACTCCCACCCGGAGAGCACGACGCTGACGGCGATGACGACGGCGAGGGTGACCAGCCGCTGGCCGATCAGCACGTCGCCGACCAGGGCGACCCCGGCACCCAGCGCGATGGCGGCGACCGTCTGCACCGACGAGCGGACCGAGCCGGCCAGGGTGGACGCGGTGGTGGCGATGACCGCGCCGAGCGGGGCGTAGTACGGGTAGTCCGAGAGGGGGCCGGGGACCAGGAGGGCCAGCCACCAGGCGAGCGTGGCCGCGACGGCGGCTCGCACCGCGAGGCCGATCCGGGGGTGCCGGGCCCAGGTGCGGCGCGCCGCCCCCCACCAGGAGCGGCGGTGCCCGGACCCGTCGCCGGACCGGGAGCTGGAGTGCTGCATCACCGTCCCGTCCGTCGCCGGGAGGTCGTCCTCCCGGACCTGGCATTGCACCACGGCGGGCGGGGACGCGCTGCCGCGGCCGAGCTCGTGGTCAGCCCGTGGGCGCGGCCTCGTCGGCGTGCGCGACGTGGGCCAGCTCGCGCCAGATGAGCGCGAGGATCACCGCCGAGCCGACGAAGGCGAACCAGAACGGCCCGGTGATGCCCCACACCTTGGCGATGACGCCGCCGAGCGCCTGGCCGGCGACGATCCCGCCGAACACGCCGATGTAGTAGAGGCTGCCCACCCGGCCCTGCAGCTCCGTGGGCACCGCCCGCATGCGGATGGTCCGTGACGTCGTCCCCCAGACGAAGAGGTGCGCGCCGAAGACGAACAGGATCGTCGCCGCGACCCACGGGACCGTGGTCAGCGCCAGGCCCAGGTGCGTGAGGGTCTCGATGACCAGCCCGACGCGCATGAGCAGGGCGAGGTCGGCGCGCCGGGCCAGCCAGTCGTAGGACGCGGTGCCGAGCAGGCCCCCCACCGCCGTCACCGTGGTCAGCAGCCCGAACCCGATCGCGCCGAGCCCCAGCCGGTCGGTCGCGTAGAGCACCAGCACCGACCACGCGGCGCCGTAGGTGACGTTGAAGGTGACGATCGTGATCGTCAGCGTGCGCACCGGGCCGTTGCCCCACGTCCAGCGCAGCCCCTCGACGATCTCCCGGCCGACGTGCCGCCCGCCCGGCGCGCGGGGGAGCGGGGGCAGCGCCATGCGCACGAGCAGCAGCGCGCCGAGCGCCACGCACAGCCCCTGCACCAGGAACGGCCAGGCCGAGCCCGCCGCGAACAGCACCGCGCCCAGGGCAGGGCCGGCCATCTGGTTCATGGTCAGCGCACCGGCCATCATCCGGGCGTTGCCGACGCCGAGGTCGGCGCGGTCGACGACCATCGGCAGCAGCGTCCCGGAGGTCGTGTCGGCGAAGACCTCGGCGGTGCCCAGCAGGAACATCGCGGCGAGGACCACCGCGATGCCCGCTCGGCCGGTGACGAGGGCGAGTGTCAGCACGCCGAGGACGACGGCGCGCGCCACGTCGACGGCGATCACCAGCAGGCGGCGGTCCACCCGGTCGGCGAGCACCCCGGCGTAGAGGCCGAACAGCAGCCAGGGCAGCCGCTGCAGCAGGGCGGCGAGCGCGACGAGGAAGGGGTCGCTGGTCTGGGACGCCACCAGCAGCGGCCCGGCGGCCAGCGCGATGCCGTCGCCGAGGTTGGTCACCCAGGAGGAGCCGACCAGCCAGCGGAACGGCGTCCCCATGCGCGCCGGGAGCACTGCTTCGACGACCCGGCCCACGAGGTGAGGAGCTTAGGCGGGTGGGGTGGGGCGGGAGCCCGCCCGGTCAGCGGGCTGCAGCCTGCTCGGCGTTGTGCTCCAGGACGGCGTCGATCCAGAAGTGCAGGTCCTCGTCCGCGGCGAGGGCGGCCCCGTCGACGGCGATCCACCCCTCGCCCATCGACCGGCCGGCGCCCATCTCGGCCCGGTGGGCCCCGGCCACCTCGAGGCAATCGGCATCGCGGCCGCGGGAGACGCGCACCAGCAGGTCGCCGCCGCCGGCCGAGACGCAGGCCACCATCTTCTCGCCGACCATGAACGCGAGGCCGCCGAACATCTTCACCTCGCGGACGGCCTTCTCCGCGGGGAGCGCGTCGCGGACGCGGTCTGCCAGTGCGACGTCGTAGGCCATGCGCGGTCCTCTCCTCCGGGACGCCGGCAGCCTAGGGCCTGCGGTCATCGCTCGGACGGTCTGCGCTCCTCCCCGTCCCGGCGCCCGGACGGTTGCCCCAGCCGGACGCGCAGGACCGGTACGCCGTCGCCGTCGAGGTGGTCGAGCGCGGCCGGGCGGCCGGTCATCGCGAGCAGGAGCGCATCGGCGTTCCCGCGGACGGCGGGGCCGGTGCCGTGCGCCCAGTCGAGGTCGTCCGCCTCGAACCGCAGACCGTCCAGCGTGCCCTTGCGGACGAAGCCACCGTCGGCCACCAAGGTCAGGGACGTCCGCAGGCGCTCCTCGGGGACGTCGCGCGCGATGCCCAGCGGCCAGCGGATGTCCAGGCCGTGCACGAGGAGGTCGGTGAGGGGCGCCTCGGGGCCTGCCCCGGGCGGGGTGAACCGCGAGCCGGCCTTCCGGTGCAGCACCTCGACGAGCTCGCCGAAGGGCCGGCGCGCCTGCTCGCGGGTCACCCGGACGTTCGCCCGGTCGAAGTTCCCCCGGCACGCGAGCATCGCCAGCACGAACTTCGGGGTGCTCACCTCCAGGGGCACGACCAGGTGCGCGACCACGTCGTGCACGGTCCACGCGCTGCAGAGGCTCGGCGTCGCCTGCTGCTCACCGGTCAGCCCCGACAGGAGGGCGGCCAGCTCGCGGCGCTCGCCGGCGATCTCCGCGAACGTGTCCACGCCGTCATCGTGCCAGCGGTGCGCCTGGCCCGGGGCCGGTTGCTGCCCGGGCCGCACGTCGGCCGCGCCACAGGAGCCACAGCGCCAGCAGGACCTCGCCGAGGAAGGTGAACTGCGCGACGGTCGGCCAGGACCCCGCCGAGAGCACCGCCCCGGCGCTGTCGAACGCGTAGCCCAGGCCGGCCACGACCAGGAGCACGCCCAGCCCCCGCGGTGCGGCGCGCCACCGGTGGGCCAGCACCCCGACGAGCACCAGATGGACGCCGAACAGCAGCAGGCCGGTGTTCCAGATGGCGTCGAACCGGTCGATCTCCGCTGCGCCGAGGACGGCATCGGTGGCGAGCAGGTTCGCCGCCGCCGCCAGGTGGCCGATCGCGACGAGGAACACAGCGGTGTACACCAGCCGGCAGACCGCGGCCAGCAGGGACAGCCGGGCGTCGACCGGCGCGAACACCTGGTGGAGCGCCCAGGCGACGACGACGTCGAGGACGGCCACCCCGATCAGGCACAGGATGCCGGCGCGGAACAGACCTTCGGCGGCGAGGACGTCGGTGGCGGTCCGCCCCGGATCGCCGGGCGTCACCAGACCCTCCACGGCGGCGCCGTAGCCGACGGCCGCCAGCGCCGCCATCAGCAGGAGTGCGGTGCCGGCGACGAGGCCCGCGCGGCGGTCCAGCTCCCGCCGCTCGACGTGCAGCTGCGCCGTCGTCACCGGCCGGCCTCCGATACCCGGAGGAAGTCGACGACGCCGAAGAGCCGGTGCATCCGCTGCTCACCGGGCGGGAAGAACCGGTTCCCCTCGTCTGCCGGAACCAGGCGCGGCCGCTGCACCGGCACCGACCGGCCCTCGTGCTCGACGGTGGCGCTGCCGGCCGCCAGCACGTTGCGCACCCAGTCGGCGCCCGGGCCGTAGGGCAGGGCGAACAGGAAGCCGTCGTCGGTCGGCACCGCGACGGCCGGCGTCCGGTAGGCGGCACCGCTCACCCGGCCGCGGTGGTGCACTACCGACGCGTACGCACCGGGCTGCCCGGCCGTCTCCAGCTGGCGGGGGTTCGTGACGTCGCGGTTGAACCTGCGGACGGCGCGTTGGACGGGCCCCCACTTCGCGCGGAAGGACTGCACGAACAGCGCGGTCAGCAGCAGGAGCAGCGCTGCGCCGATCCGGATGGCACCCATGGCATCTCCCTTACGGTGTAAGGATCCCTTACGCCGTAAGGTAGCGAGCCGGCGCGGACGTGTCCAGGCCGTCGGCCACCGACCTCAGCTGTGGCCGACGCGCCGGTCGAGCCCGTCGAGGAGGAGATCCAGGGCGAACTCGAACTCGGCCTGGTCGTCGCACCAGCCGAGGACCCCCTCGTCCTCGTGGACGGTGTCGGCGAGCATGCCGGCCAGGTGCGGGTACCGGTCGGCCAGCTGCTCGAGCATCGCCATCGCCTCCTGCCCACCGGTCTCCGGATCGGCCGGGGTGAACAGCTCGCGGGTGAAGCCCAGGGCCCGGGAACCGAGCGCGTGCATGGCGTGGTGGGCCAGGTCGTAGGAGAAGCCGCCCGCCCGCAGGATGCCGAGCAGCCCGTCGTAGTAGCCGACGATCTCGGCGTTCATGGCGGTCCGCGTCTCGATGACCGGCGGTGCCCAGGTGTGCCGCAGCAGTACCTGGCGGGCCGTGAGGACGCGGGCCCGCAGCGCCGCCCGCCAGTCCTCCGCCGGGTCCGGGCCGACGCCGTCCACGGCGGCGACGATCTCGCCGATCACCACCTCGACGACGCCGTCGAGGACGGCCTCCTTGTTGGCGACGTGGTGGTACAGCGACATGGCCTCGACCCCGAGCTCCTGGGCCAGCCGCCGCATGGTCAGCGCGGCGAGGCCCTCGCGGTCGGCGAGGTCGACGGCAGCCTGCAGCACCCGCCGGCGGGTCAGCGCCGAGCGGGCGGGAGCGTCGGTACGGGGTGCCATGGACCACCTGTCCGCGGGGGATCGACCCGTACACCGTAAGGAGCGCCGGGCGGTTGGTGGCTCACGGCAGGCGCAGGACGCGGGCCTCCCAGGGGCGCAGCTCGGCGGGGTCGTCGTCGGCCATGTTGCCCAGCACCAGCTCGGCGGCCGGCGCCTCGGGCAGCAGCTCGGCCAACCGGTACGGCGTCCGCGACAGGTTGCAGACGACGAGCAGCTCGACGCCGCCCAGCGAGCGGGTGAACGCGTACACCTCGTCGTGGTCGGGCAGCAGCATGGTGAAGTCGCCCAGGGCGACGACGTCGTCGGTGTGGCGCAGCGCGATGAGCCGCCGGTAGTGGGCGAGCACCGAGGTGTCGTCGTCCCGCTGTGCCGCCACGTTCCACTCCACGTGGTCGGGGTTCACCGCCAGCCACGGCGTCCCGGTGGTGAAGCCGGCGTGCGGCGAGGCGTCCCACTGCACCGGCGTGCGGGCGTTGTCCCGGCTCATGCACCGCAGCGCGGCCAGCACCTCCGCCGGGTCGTGGCCGGCGGAGACGGCGTGCACGTGGTGGTTGAGCGACTCGACGTCGGCGAACTCCTCCAGCGAGGTGAACGGGTAGTTCGCCATCCCGATCTCCTGGCCCTGGTAGACGTACGGCGTCCCCCGGTGCAGGTGCAGCAGGGTGGCGAGGCAGGTCGCCGAGTCGCGGCGGTACTGCGGTGAGTCGTCGCCGAACCGGGACACCGCCCGCGGCTGGTCGTGGTTGTCCCAGTAGAGGGAGTTCCACCCCACCTCGGCCAGGCCGGCCTGCCAGCGGCCGAACGAGGCCTTGAGGTCGCGCATCCGCAGCGGGTGGACGTCCCACTTCGACGTCCCGTGGTCCAGCCCCACGTGCTCGAACTGGAAGACCATGTCCACCTCGCCGCGGGCCGGGTCGGTGAACAGCCGGGCCTGCTCGACGGTCACGCCGGGCATCTCGCCGACGGTCAGCAGCTTCTCGGAGCGCCCGGCGAATACCTCCCGGTGCATCTCCTGCAGGAACTCGTGGATCCGCGGCCCGCACAGGTAGGACGCCGAGCCGTCACCCAGCGACGAGCCGGGCAGCGGGGGCCCGTCGTGCAGCTCGCCGGCCGGTCCGACGTCCTTGCTGATCATGTTGATGACGTCCATGCGGAAGCCGTCGACCCCGCGGTCGAGCCACCACCGCATCATCTCGTACACCGCCTGCCGGACCTCCGGGTTCTCCCAGTTGAGGTCGGGCTGCCGGCGGTCGAACAGGTGCAGGTAGTACTCGTCGCTGGCCTCGTCGAGCTCCCAGGTCGGGCCGGAGAAGAACGACTGCCAGTTCGTCGGCTCCGCGCCCGGGGCGCCCGGTGCCATGCCGCGCCGCGGCGGCCGCCACCAGTACCAGTCGCGCTTGGGCGAGTCCTTCGACGAGCGGGACTCGACGAACCACGGGTGCTGGTCGCTGGTGTGGTTGACCACCAGGTCCATCACCAGCTTGATGCCGCGGGCGTGGAGTGCCTCGATCAGCTCGTCGAGCTGCTCCAGGGTGCCGAAGAGCGGATCGATGTCCTGGTAGTCGCTGATGTCGTAGCCGTTGTCGGCCTGCGGCGAGGGGTAGACCGGCGAGAGCCACAGGACGTCGACGCCGAGGTCGGCCAGGTGGTCGACGTGCAGCAGGATCCCGCCGAGGTCGCCGATGCCGTCGCCGTCGGAGTCGGCGAACGAGCGCGGGTAGACCTGGTAGACGACGGCACGGGTCCACCACGGGGGCTGCTCGACGGGCATGTGCCCAGCCCAGCACGCCGGGCGGCCCGCCGCACGGTCAGGGTGCCGGGAACCCGTGGTGCACGGCCTCCACGTTGTTGCCGTCGGGATCCCGGAAGAAGACGCCGTAGTAGCCCGGGTGGTACTCGGGCCACTCCCGCGGCTCGTGCAGGATCTCCGCGCCCGCCGCCCGCGCCGCGGCGAACACCTCGTCGACGGCCGCGCGCGAGGGTGCCGCCAGCGCCAGGTGCACCGGGCGGTGGCCGGTGTCCTCGGCGGGGCTCGTCCACAGCTGCGGCTGCCCGTCGGGCCCCGCCAGGCCGATCACCGGCCCGTGCGGGGTGTCGATGCGCATCGCCTCGCGGACGCCGCAGGTCGCGAAGACGCGCTGGTAGAAGGAGGCCGCCGCCTCGGCGTCGGCGCACTGCAGGCCCAGGTGGTCGATCATGCCCGCCGACCGTAGCGGCGCGGGCGCCCCTCGGGCACCGGTCCGTCGCGCCGGCCGGAAACCGGGTGGGGATCCGTCGCACCCGTCGTCCAGGATGGGCCCCGACCCCGGGAGGTGACCTGTGACGCTGCCGCGCGCCCTGGCGCCGCTCCGGCACACCTCCTACCGGTTGCTGGCGGCTGCGATGGCGCTGTCGCTGCTCACCCAGGGGCTGTGGGCGATCGCCATGGTCTGGCAGGTCCTCGGCCTCGACGGTGGCCCGGGGGCGTTGTCCCTGGTCGCCGCGCTCAGCTCCGGCGGCATGCTGGTGACGACGCTGCTCGGCGGGGCGCTGGCCGACCGGGTACCCCAGCGGCGGCTGCTGCTGGTCGTCGCGCTGCTGCAGGGCGGCGCGGTCTCCGTGGCGGCCGCGCTGTCGCTCACCGGCGTGCTCGAGCTGTGGCAGCTCGCGCTGGTCTCGCTCGTCGACGGCGTCGCCCTGGGGATGTTCTACCCCGCCTACTCGGCGCTGGTGCCCGCCCTCGTACCCGCGGAGGACCTGCTCGCGGTCAACGGGCTGGAGGGCGCGGTCCGCCCCGTGCTGGGCCAGGCGGCCGGGCCCGCGGCGGCCGGCTTCCTCGTCGCCGCGTGGTCCCCGGGCGCGGCGCTGGCGGTCACCGCCGCGACCGCCTTCCTCGCCGCCGCCTTCCTGTGGGCCCTGCCCAGCACCCCGGTGCGTCGCCCGCCGGCGGCCGACGGCGACCCGCCGCCCGGCCTGCTCGCCGACGTCCGCGAGGGCGTGCGCTACATGGTCGCCACCCCGTGGCTGCTCGCGACGCTGCTGTTCGCCGCCTTCATGCTGCTGGCCTTCATCGGCCCGTTCGAGGTGCTCGTCCCGTTCGCCATCGCCGACGCCGGCGGCGGGGCCCGCCAGCACGCCTGGGTGCTGGTCGCCTTCGGCTTCGGCGGGGCGCTGGGCTCGCTGCTGGTCGCCTCGTGGCGGCTGCCGCGCCGCTACCTCACGGTGATGACCCTGCTGTGGGGGCTGGGCTGCATCCCGCTGGTCGCGTTCGGCTTCACCACCGACCTCGTCGTCATGCTCGCGGCGGCGGCCGTGGTCGGCGGCACCTCGCAGGCCGGCATGGTCATCTGGGGCACGCTGCTGCAGCGCCGGGTGCCGGGCGAGCTGCTGGGGCGGGTCTCCAGCCTCGACTTCTTCGTCTCGCTGAGCCTCATGCCGCTGTCCATGGCGCTCGCGGCGCCGCTGGCCGAGCTGGTCGGGCGCTCCGGTGCCTTCCTGGTGGCGGGTCTCGCCCCGCCGGTGTTCGCCGTCGTCGCCATCTGGGCCGCGCGCCTCCCCGCCGACGAGATCGCCCACCCCCTCGACGTCGGCGCCCCGACGGCCGCGGAAGAGCCGCCCGGCCCGGCCGCTGCTTGGATGGGGGGTGACGACGCCGGGACAGCCCCGGCGCGGGAGGGAGAACCGTGGCCGAGCTGACCCGACCGGACGTCGAGCCGCCCACCGGGCCGGCGCCCGACGACCTGGTGATCGAGGACCTCGTCGTCGGCGACGGCCCCGAGGCCAAGGCCGGCGACCTGGTGAGCTGCCACTACGTCGGCGTCACCCACGAGGGTGGCGAGCAGTTCGACGCCTCCTGGGACCGGGGCGACCCGCTGGAGTTCCGCGTGGGCGTCGGCATGGTCATCCAGGGCTGGGACGAGGGCATCGTCGGCATGAAGGTCGGCGGCCGCCGCCGGCTCACCATCCCGCCGCACAAGGCCTACGGCGACCGCGGCGCCGGCGGCGTGATCAAGCCCGGCGCCACGCTGGTCTTCGTCGTCGACCTCGTCGGCATCCGCTCCTTCACCGGCGGCTGACCCGGCGGAAGGATCGAGGCGGCGACGACGTTGGGCCAGGCATGCAGGTAGAGGTCTGGTCCGACGTCGTGTGCCCGTGGTGCTACATCGGGAAGCGCCGGCTGGAGTCCGCGCTGGAGAAGTTCCCGCACCGCGACCAGGTCGAGGTCGTGTGGCGCTCCTTCCAGCTCGACCCGAGCGTCCCCGAGGGCGAGACGCACCCCACGCTCCCGGCGCTGGCGCGCAAGTACGGCACGACCGTCGAGCAGATGCGCGAGAACATGGCGCAGGTCGAGCAGGTCGCGGCCGGTGAGGGGCTGGAGTACCACCTCGCCGACGCCGTCAGCGGCAACACCCTGCTGGCCCACGAGCTGCTGCACCTGGCCGCCGAGCACGGCAAGCGCAACGAGCTCAAGGAGCTCCTGCTGCACGCCTACTTCGAGGAGGGCCGGCCGGTCTTCGACGTCGACTCGCTCGTCCCGTTCGGGGTGCAGGTCGGGCTGGACGAGGCCGAGATCCGGGAGGCGCTGACCGACCGCCGCTACCTCGCCGCCGTCCGGCAGGAGGGCGCCACCGCGCAGGCCCTGGGCGCCACGGGCGTGCCGTTCTTCGTCGTCGACCGGAAGTACGGGGCCGCGGGCGCCCAGCCGGCCGAGCTGCTGCTGCAGGTGCTGGAGCGGGCCTGGGCCGACGCCCACCCGCTGGTCACCGTGCCGGCCGCCGAGGGCTGCACCGACGACGGCTGCGCCGTTCAGCCCAGTAGCTGACCGACCGCGCGCAGCGCCTGCTCGGCTCCGGTGTCCAGCTCACGGACGACGTCGGTGGCCGAGCGCTCGGCGGTGACCAGGCCGACGGCCTCCCCGGCGTAGACCGGCGCGGTCGCCGGGTCCCCGGTGCGCCGGCCGTCCACCACGGACTGCCGGGCCTCGGCGTCGTGCACCAGTTCCTCCTCGCGGCCGTGCCAGACCCGGGAGAAGTCGTTGACCAGCGCCCGCCCGGGCCAGCGCTCCGGCCAGGCGAGCCCCTCCGCGACGTCGAAGGCGCGGGTCAGCACGGTCTCCTCGCCGGTCGCCTGCCGCACCCGCTCCCGTGCGGCGGCGGAGTTCAGCCCCTCCGTGCAGGACAGCAGAGCCGTCCCGATCCACACGCCCGCCGCGCCGGCGGCAAGGGCGGCGGCCATCCCGCGGCCGGTCGCGATGCCGCCGGCGGCGACCACCGGGCGATCGGTGAGGGGGAGTACCTCCTGCAGCAGCGGGAGCAGGCCGCGGTGCCCGGTGTGGCCGCCCGCCTCGGTGCCCTGCGCGACCAGAACGTCGACGCCGGCGTCGAGCGCGCCTCGCGCGTCGGCGACGGTGTTGACCTGGGCGCAGACGGCGATCCCGGCATCGTGCAGCGCCGGCACGTAGGGGGCCGGGTCGCCGAAGGAGACCGACACCAGGGCCGGCCGCGCGGCGACCGTCGCCGCGAGCAGGTCGGGCCGGTCGGCGAGCGCCCAGGCCATCAGCCCGACGCCGAACGGCAGCCCGTCGGCGCGCGGGATCGCGCACTGCTCGGAGAGGAAGTCGGCGCTGTGCTTCGCGCTGATCCCGATCATCCCGAGCCCGCCGGCGCGGGACACCGCGGCAGCGAGCCCCCCACCAGCCACGCCGGCCATCGGGGCCCCGATGACCGGCGTGGTGAGGGAGAAGCGGCGGGTCAATGCGGTCGTGAGCACCTGCCCATCGTCTCGCTGACCCACAGCGGAGTCACTGGGTGGCGGGGCCGCCCTGCTCGGTGCCCTGCAGGCGGCCGAGGAACTCGTGGCAGCGCTTCGCGCGCTGGGAGTCCTGCTCCATGACCTCGCGGAAGAACGCCGCGACGTCGTCCAGGCCGGCGTTCTCGGCGTCCCGGACGTACTGGCCGTAGTCGTGCCCGGCCTTGAGCGAGTGGTACTGGACGGAGACGAGGTCGTAGAAGACGTCCTCGAAGCCGGTCTCACCGGTGGCCATCGGTCCTCCTCGGTTCAGGTGTGTGGGACGAGGCCGCCCTACCCCGGAAGAACCGGTTCGTCACACGGTCAGGCCGGCGGGGTCCCGCCGAACGCGCCTCCGGTGACGTCGCTGCCGCCCGCCTCGTCCTCCAGGTTCTGGCTGGTGGGCAGCTCGTCCTCGCCGCTCGACGTCGCGTCGTCCCCGGCCGAGGCGAGGTCGGCGCCCTCGCCGTAGGCGCCCGGATCGGCCTGCAGGGTCCGGGGGTCGTTGAGCGGATCGGGGTTGTCGGGATCGGTGACGGTCATGGACGCCTCCTTTCCCGGGGCGCCGTGCGCCAACCCCTCGACGGATACGTAACACATGTGTTACTCATTGGGCGTGGAGGCGCTCCAGGCGCTGGCGGACCCGACGCGGCGCGAGCTGATCGCGCTGCTGGCCGGCGGGGAGCGGACGGCGGGGGAGCTGGCGGCGCCGTTCCCGGTCAGCCGCCCCGCGATCAGCCGGCACCTGCGCGTCCTCCGCGAGAGCGGGCTGGTCCGGGTGCGGGCCGAGGGGCGGGAGCGCCGCTACGCGCTCGACCCGAAGCCGCTGCGCGAGCTCGACGAGTGGCTGGAGCCCTACCGCGACCTGTGGGCGCACCGACTGGACGCCCTGGACACCGAGATCGCCCGCGGCCGGCGGGCGCGCAGGGACGGAGGACCGACATGACCCCACGCGGCAGCGACACCGATCTGGAGACCCGGCGCGGCGTCGTCACCACCGAGCCGGACGGCCGGCAGCGGCTGGAGTTCCGCCGCAGCTGGCCCGACCCGATCGAGGACGTCTGGGCAGCGCTCACCGAGCCCGTCCGCCTGGCCCGCTGGATCGGCACCTACGAGGGCGAGCGCGGCCCCGGTGGCACGGGCACCTTCACGATGACGCACGAGGACGAACCGGTCGGGGAGCCGATGGCGATCGTCGAGTGCGACCCGCCGCGCCGGCTGGTCGTGCAGTGGACCCAGGAGCAGGACGGCCTCGGCGTCTGGCGCATCGACCTGGACCTGTTCGTGGAGGGCGATCGGACCGTCCTCCGCTTCGTGCAGTTCTTCGCCGCCGGCCTCGACGTCACCGACTTCGCGATGGGCTGGCACTGGTACCTCGACAAGCTCGATGCCGAACTCGGCGGCCGCCCGGCCCCGGGCGACTGGGCGGCCTTCCTCGCCGAGACCGGTCCGGGCTACGGGCGACCCGCCGGGGCCTGATCGGTCACCTGGACCGGGTCCGGGCCGGTCCACGGGCCGAGCCGGCCCAGCAGGCGCCCCCGCGAGGCGAGCCGGGGGCCTGCCTGCACCGGGTAGGCGTCGTAGCCGTCGGTGAGGTCCCGGGCGGCGTGCACGGCGAAGTTCGGGTCGTCCTGCGCCTCGCGCGCCACCGCGACCAGGTCCGCGGCGCCGCCGGCGACGATCGCCTCGGCCTGCCGGGCGTCGACGACCAGCCCCACGGCCATCGTCGGAATGTCGGCCTGCTCACGGATCGCCGCGGCGTAGGGCACCTGGTAGCCGTAGCCGATCGGGTGCTCCCAGCCCCCGCCGATGCCGCCGCCGGAGACGTCGACGGCGTCCACCCCGCGGGCACGCAGCTCCCGGGCGAAGGCGACCGTGTCCTCGATCGTGAGCCCGTCGCCGGAGCCGTCGACGGCGGAGACCCGCACCAGCAGCGGCTTGCCGGCGGGCCAGGCGGCGCGCACCGCGTCCACCACCTCGAGCGGGAACCGCATCCGCGCCTCGCGGGAGCCCCCGTACGAGTCGTCGCGCCGGTTGGTGAGCGGGGAGAGGAACTGGTGCAGCAGGTAGCCGTGCGCGGCGTGCACCTCCACGACGTCGAACCCGGCGGCGTCGGCCCGTCGGGCGGCGGCGGCGAACGCGTCCCGCACCCCCGCCAGCTCCACCTCGGAGAGCGCGTGCGGCACCGGCCATCCGTCCCCGGCCGGCACGGCGGACGCCGAGACGGTCGGCCACGGGGCCTCGCCCGGGCGGGCGTCGTCCTCGGTCACCGGCCCCGAGCCCTCCCACGGCCGGCGGCTGCTGGCCTTGGCGCCGGCGTGCGCCAGCTGGATGCCTGCCGCCGTCCCCTCGGCGTGCAGGAAGTCGACCACCCGGGCCAGCCCGGGTGCGTGGTCGTCGGACCACAGGCCGACGTCGCCGTGGCTGATCCGCCCCTCCGGGGTCACCGCGGTGGCCTCCACGACCACCAGCCCGAAGCCGCCCAGGGCGAACCGCCCGAGGTGCACGAGGTGGTAGTCGCCGACCCGGCCGTCGGTCACCGAGTACTGGCACATCGGGGCCACGGCGAGGCGATTGCGGAGCGTCACGTCGCGGAGACGGAGCGGCGAGAGAAGCGCGGGAGAGCTCACGAAGTGTGGCGAACACCGCCTCCCACCAGCCTGTTCCGAGCTGAGCGGTAGACGTCCTATACGTAACATTTGTCTCGTTACGGGCGCATGTCTGCGCTTGTACGCTGACCCGATCCGCACGGCCGTCCCGCGGCCGCGGCACGTAGGGCACCACCGTCGGAGCGGGAGTCCGCCCCGGCGACGCAGAGGATGGAGACGCCGTGACCACCGTGGCCACCCCAGGTCTGGAGAACGCCCCCACGACGCACGCCCGGCTGCTGGCCTGGGTGCGCGAGATGGCGGAGCTGACGACGCCGGACCAGGTGGTCTGGGTCGACGGCACCGACGAGGAGTGGGAGCGGCTCACCCGCAAGCTCGTCGACGCCGGCACCTTCACGCCGCTGGAGAAGAAGCCCAACTCGTTCTGGTGCGCCAGCGACCCCAGCGACGTCGCGCGCGTCGAGGACCGCACCTTCATCTGCTCGGTCGACGAGGCCGACGCGGGGCCCACCAACAACTGGATGGCCCCGGACGAGATGAAGTCGATCATGACCGAGCTGTACCGCGGGTGCATGCGCGGTCGGACGATGTACGTGATCCCCTTCTGCATGGGCCCGGTCGAGGCCGAGAACCCGATGTTCGGCGTCGAGCTCACCGACTCCGAGTACGTCGTCGTCTCCATGCGGGTGATGGCCCGCATCGGCAGCCGCATCCTCGAGGCGATGGGCTCCGACCGGCCGTTCGTGCCGGCGATGCACTCCCTCGGCGCCCCGCTGGAGCCGGGGCAGGCCGACGTCCCGTGGCCGTGCAGCGACACCAAGTACATCGTGCACTTCCCCGAGGAGCGGGCCATCTGGTCCTACGGCTCCGGCTACGGCGGCAACGCGCTGCTGGGCAAGAAGTGCTACTCGCTGCGGATCGCCTCGGTCATGGCCCGCGACGAGGGCTGGCTGGCCGAGCACATGCTGATCCTCAAGCTCACCAACCCGCAGCAGAAGACCTACTACATCGCCGCCGCCTTCCCCTCGGCCTGCGGGAAGACCAACCTGGCGATGCTCGAGCCGACCATCCCCGGCTGGAAGGTCGAGACCCTGGGCGACGACATCGCCTGGATGCGCTTCGGCGAGGACGGGCGCCTCTACGCCCTCAACCCCGAGTTCGGCCTCTTCGGCGTCGCGCCCGGCACCGGCTGGGACACCAACCCCAACGCCATGCGCACGATCGACAAGGGCAACTCGGTCTTCACCAACGTCGCCCTCACCGACGACGGCGACATCTGGTGGGAGGGGATGACCGACGAGCCGCCGGCCCACCTGACCGACTGGAAGGGCCGGGACTGGACGCCGGAGTCCGGCGAGCTCTCGTCGCACCCCAACTCGCGGTTCTGCACCCCGATCACCCAGTGCCCGATCCTGGCGCCGGAGTACGAGGACCCCAAGGGTGTGCCGATCTCGGCGATCCTCTTCGGCGGCCGCCGCAAGACCACGATCCCGCTGGTCACCGAGGCCCGGGACTGGAACCACGGCGTGTTCATGGGCGCGACGCTCTCCTCGGAGACCACCGCCGCCGCGACCGGCGCCGTCGGCGTCGTCCGCCGCGACCCGTTCGCCATGCTGCCGTTCATCGGCTACAACGCCGGTGACTACTTCGGCCACTGGGTCGAGACCGGCAAGCAGCACGACGCCAGCAAGCTGCCGAAGATCTTCTACGTCAACTGGTTCCGCCGGGACGCCGACGGCGGCTTCCTGTGGCCGGGCTTCGGCGAGAACAGCCGCGTGCTCAAGTGGGTCATCGAGCGCCTCGAGGGCACCGCGGCCGCCGTCGAGACCCCCGTCGGCCACGTGCCGACGGCGGACTCCCTCGACGTCTCCGGCCTGGACATGACCACCGAGCAGGTCGAGCAGGCCCTCGCGGTGAAGCCGGAGGAGTGGCGCGAGGAGATCCCGCAGATCACCGAGTGGTTCGAGAAGTTCGGCGACAAGCTCCCCAGCACCATGTGGGACGAGCTGGAGATCCTCAAGAGCCGCCTGGCGTAAGCCCGGCAGAGGCAGGGCCCGGAACCGCAGCGTCGCGGTTCCGGGCCCTCGTCGTTCCCGCCCAGCGCGCAGGCGCCCGGTCGTCTGCGTCCTGGGGCGTCCTCGCGGCACCGTGTGCCACGGTCGGTTAGCGTGGCGTAGCCCCCTTCCCGCTCCCGGAGGCACCCCGCCCGTGGCGAATCCGTACCTGCAGGTGCTCCGGACCCCGCATGCCCTGCCCATGGTCCTGTCGGCCTTCATCGGCCGGTTGCCGCTGTCGATGGTGGGGCTGGGCAGCGTCCTGCTCGTGGCGTCGGAGACCGGCTCCTACGGCCTGGGCGGCGCGGTCGCCGCGGTGGGCGCGGTGACGACGGCCATCGCCGGTCCGCTGCTCGGCCGCTGGGCCGACACCCACGGCCAGCGCCGGGTGCTGCTGCCGGTGCTGGTCGTCTTCGTCCTCTCCGGCCTGGTCTTCCTGTTCTCCGTGCGGGAGGCCTGGCCGCTCTGGATCGTCTTCACCTCCGCGGGGCTGGCCGGTGCCTGCATCCCGCCGGTCTCCTCGATGATCCGTGTCCGCTGGACCCATCTGCTGCGCGGGAGCCACCGGCTGCCCACGGCGCTGGCGATGGAGTCCGTCGTCGACGAGTTCGTCTTCATCATCGGCCCGGTGCTGGTCACGTTCCTCTCGACGACGGGCCACGCCACCTCCGGTGTCGTCACGGCATTCACCCTCGCCACCGTGGGCAGCCTGCTGTTCGCCGCGCAGCGCCGCACCGAGCCCGAACCGCACGGGCACGCCAGCCGGCAGGGGCCCTCGGCGATCCGCACCACCGGCCTGCGCGTGCTCTTCGTGGTCGGCGCGGCGGTGGGGGCGATCCTCGGCACCCTGGAGATCGCGCTGGTGGCGTTCGCCGACGAGCGGGGCGCCATGTCGATGTCCGGCGTCCTCATCGCGGGGCTGGCGCTCGGCTCGATGGCCAGCGGCATCGGCTGGGGCATGGTCCACTGGCGCGTCCCGCTGCGGCGGCGGCTGGTCGTCGCCCTCGCGGTGCTGACGGTGCTCGTCGTCCCGCTCACGCTGATCCAGGACGTGTGGCTGATGGTCCCGTTCGTGATCGTCGCCGGCGTCGCGGTCTCGCCGTCGCTGATCAGCTCCTTCACCCTCGCTGAACTGCTGGTGCCGCGCGCCGCGGTCACCGAGGCGTTCACCTGGATCGGGACCGCGCTGGGCCTGGGCGTGGCCCTCGGGGCGTCCGTGGCGGGCAAGCTCGTCGACGTCGCGGGCGCGAACACGGCGTTCCTGGTGGCCATCGTCGCGGCCGCGGTCGCGGCCGTCGTCGTCGCGCTCTTCCAGCGGCTGCTGCACGTCCCCGCCGAGCACGTCGCCGAGCCCGCGCTCGCCGGCTGACCGGGGCTTTCCGTGCCGGAGTACACGCTCCCCGGCGCGCACGTGCGCGACCGGGCGGTGACGGTGCCGCTGCGGTGGGGCGGCGACGACGGCGCGACGATCTCGGTGTTCGTCCGCGAGCTCGTCCACCCCGACAGGCGCGCCGACGACCTGCCCCTCCTGCTCTTCCTGCAGGGCGGCCCGGGCGGCAAGTCGCCGCGACCGACCCGTGGTGGCTGGATCGAGCGCGCGCTCCGCGACTTCCGGGTCGTCCTCCTCGACCAGCGCGGCACCGGGCGCAGCTCGCGCATCACCGGCGCGACGATCGGCCGGTTCCCCGACGCCGGCGCGGCCGCCCGCCACCTGCTGGCGTTCCGGGCGGACTCGATCGTGGCCGATGCCGAGCACGTGCGGGCCACCCTCTACGGCGGCCGGCCGTGGACCACCCTGGGCCAGAGCTACGGCGGCTTCGTCACCCTGACCTATCTCTCGCGCGCGCCCGAGGGCCTCACCCGCTGCCTGGTCACCGGAGGGCTGCCGGGCCTGCGCGCCGACGCCCGCGAGGTCTACCGGCGCACCTATCCCCGCGTCGCCGCGCGCACCCGCCGGCTCTACGAGCGGTTTCCCGACGACGTCGCGCAGGTCGCCGCCGTCGCCGACCGGCTGGCCGCCGCACCCGCGGTCCTGCCCGACGGCGACCGGCTCACCGTGCGCCGCCTGCAGACCGTCGGTCAGGCGCTGGGCATGCGGGACGGCGCCACGGAGCTGCACTGGCTGTTCGAGGAGGCGTTCGACGGCGACGGCGAGCTGTCCGACACCTTCCTCGACCAGGTGGCCCGGCGGACCTCCTACCGGGACGACCCGCTCTACGCGGCGCTGCACGAGAGCATCTACGCGCAGGGGCCCGGCCCGGTCGGATGGGCGGCGCAGGACGAGCGGGGGCCGGAGTTCGACGGCGCCCGCCGCCCGCTGCCGTTCACCGGCGAGATGGTCTACCCGTGGATGTTCGAGGAGATCGCGTCGCTGCGGCCGTTCGCGCCGGCCGTGCACGCACTGGCCGAGCTGGAGGAGTTCCCCGCCCTCTACGACCCGGCGCGGCTGGCCGCCAACGAGGTGCCGGTCGACGCCGCCGTCTACTTCGACGACATGTACGTCGACGCCGGCCTGTCGCTGGAGACGGCCGAGGCGGTCGGCAACGTGCGCACCTGGGTGACCAACGAGCACGAGCACGACGGCCTGCGCGTGGGCGACGTGCTCGACCGGCTGCTCACCCTGCGGTCCCGGTGACCCGCCCGCGGCCCGCCGCCGGGGGCGGCCGGCGGCTGGGGGTGGCGCCCGAGCGGCTGGGTCGCTGGCTGGACGGCGTCGCCACCCGGCACGGCGCCTTCACCGCGGTGGAGCCGGCCGACGACGGGCTGCGGATCACCTGCGCCGACACGACGAGCGTGGTCCTGCGCGCCCCGTTCGGCTGGGTGCCCGAGCCGCCGCTGCTGGGCAGCTTCACCGCCGCCGCCGGTCGGCCCCGGCGCGCCGCGGTGCTGCTGGTGCGCCGCGGCCGGTGGGCGGTCGGCGTCTTCGACGGCGACCAGCTGGTCGTCTCCAAGGTCGACGCGCGGCAGGTTCAGGGCCGGACGGCGGCCGGCGGCTGGTCGCAGCAGCGGTTCGCCCGCCGCCGCGCCCACCAGACCGACGCCGTCGTCGACCACGCGGTCGAGACCGCCGCCCGGGTCCTGCTGCCGCACGCCGACGGGCTGGCGGCGTTGTTCACCGGGGGCGACCGGGGGCTCGTCGACGACGTGCTCGCCGGCCCCCGGCTCCGCGCGTTGGCCGCGCTGCGTCGGGAGCCCGCCCTGGAGGTGGGCGAGCCGACCAAGGTGGTGCTGCTGGAGACACCCAAGCAGTTCCGCGCGGTGCAGGTGGTCATCCGCGAGCCGTCTCCGCCCCTGGGTTGAGCCGGACCGCCGGACGTCTGGCCGCGCCGTGACCCGGCTGGACGTGCGTCGGAGCGGCTGGACCCGGCTGGTGCACGTGCCCGAGCTCATGGGCCGGCTCCCCGGCCGCTGACAGGTGGACTCGTCCGTCCGACTGCTGAGCCGTGCTCAGGGCGTGATGACCAGCCGGATGGGGTCGCCCTGCTTGTGCGCCAGCCGCTCCACGCCCTCAGCGGCGTCGGCGAGGGACAGCGTGCCGGAGATCGACCGCGACAGGTCCAGCCGGTGGTGGCGGATCAGGTTCACCAGCTCGACCACGTGGGCGGGCTCGGAGCCGTAGTGGCCCAGGATCCGCTGGCCGAAGTAGCTGAACTGGGTGCCGTTGCGGATCTCCAGCGGCTGGTCGGTGAGGCCCACCAGCACCAGGGCGCCGTCGCGCTCCAGGCAGCGCACGGCCTGCTCGCGCACCGGCGCCACCCCGGCGAAGTCGAAGGCGAACGCCAGCCCGGCGCCGCCGGTCAGCTCGCGGACGCGGGCGGCGATGTCCTCGGCCGGGTCCAGCGCGAGGTCCGCGCCGAAGTCCAGCGCCCGCTGCCGGGCGGCCGGCACCGGGTCGACGGCGACGATCGGGGCGGCCCCGGCCAGGCGCAGCAGCTGCACCGCGTGCGCGCCGAGGCCGCCGATGCCCCAGACGCCGACGGGCTGGGCGGCCCGCACCTGCGCCGTCCGCACGATCGAGGCCCACGGCGTCGACACCGCGTCGGGCACGATGCACGCCTGCTCGAACGGGAGGTCGCCGGGGATGGGCACGACCGTGTCCGCGGTGGCCAGCGCGTACTGCGCCCAGCCGCCGTCGTAGTCGACGCCGCGGGTGTGCACCCAGCCGTCCTTCTCCTCCCCGGCCTGCAGCAGCACCCGCTGGCCCTCGGCCAGTCCGCTCACCCCGTCACCCAGGTCGGCGACGGTGCCGGCCACCTCGTGGCCGAGGGTCACCTCGTCGCCGGCGAGGAACAGCGGGGACAGCTGCCCCTCGATGAGGTGGACGTCGGAGAGGCAGATGCCGGCCGCGGCGACCCGGATCAGCACCTCGCCGGGGCCGGGCGTCGGCTTGGGCACCTCCTTGACCACGAAGTCTCGGGTGCGCACGTTCAGCCGGCCGGCCAGCATCGAATCAGGCATGCCCCCATCCAACGCCGTGGGCACCGCGCCGACGAACCGGGCCCGGCCCGCGACCGGAGGAGCCGGTGGGGCGGGCGGGTCCCCGGTGACGGACGGGACGGTTCCGGTGGCCGTACCCCCGCGCGGGTGGTTGTCATCGGTGATCTTCCCTGCTGAGCTGGGCTTTCTGTCGTGGGGAGGGTCATGGAGTCGCGCACGGGGACCGGTCGCACCCTGCTCACGCTGGCGGGCGCCATCCTGCTGGCCGGGGTACTGCTGGCCGGGTTGCTGCTGCCGTGGGTCGGCGGGCCGGCCCTGGCCGCGCAGAGCTCCTCGGCTCTGCTGGGCGAGCCGCCGGAGGAGTTCTCCGTCGAGGTGCCGGCCCGCAACAGCGTGATGCTCGCGGCCAACGGCGAGGTGATCACCTCGTTCTACCGGGAGAACCGCGACCCGGTGACGTTCGACCGGATCGCCGAGGTGATGCGGCAGGCGCTGGTGGCCGTGGAGGACGCGCGCTTCTACGACCACGGCGGTCTGGACGTGCAGGGCACAGCGCGTGCTCTGGTCACCAACATCGCCGCCGGGGAGGTGGAGGAAGGCGGGTCCACGCTGACCCAGCAGCTGGTGAAGCAGACCCTGCTGCAGTCCGCGCGGACCCCGGCCGACCGCGACGCCGCCATCGAGAAGACCTTCGGCCGCAAGCTGCGCGAGGCCCGGCTGGCGCTGGCGATGGAGTCCACCTACAGCAAGGACGAGCTGCTCACCCGCTACCTGAACATCGTCTACTTCGGGCGCAATGCCTACGGCGTGCAGCCCGCGGCCCAGGCCTTCTTCGGCGTCGACGCCGCCGAGCTGACCCTGCCCCAGGCGGCCCTGTTGGCCGGCCTGGTGCAGAGCCCGTCCGACCACGACCCGTTCACCGACCCCGAGGGCGCGACCGTCCGGCGCAACCAGGTGCTGGCCCGTATGGCCGAGCAGGGCTACATCAGCCCGGAGCAGCAGGCCGAGGCCGAGGCCGCCCCGCTCGACCTGGCTCCCGCTCCCGCACCGCGCCGCGGCTGCGTCGAGGCGTCCGTGGGCGCCTACGTCTGCGACTTCGTCCAGCGGTACCTGATCGAGGAGCTCGGGCTCACCCAGGACGATCTCGAGCGCAACGGCTACGTCGTCCAGACCACGCTGGACGCCGACCTGCAGCGCGCCGGCGACGCCGCCGTGCTGGCCAACCAGCCGCTGGAGAGCTCGCTGGCGGCCACCTTCACCGCGGTGGAGCCGGGCACCGGCCACCTGCTGGCGATGAGCGTCAACCGCATCTTCGGCCACGACGAGCACGACGAGCGGCAGGAGTCGGTCAACCTCAACGCGCTGCCCAGCCGGGGCGCCGGGTCCACGTACAAGGTGTTCGTGGCGGCCGCCGCGCTGGCCCGCGGCTACTCGACCGAGTACACGCTGACCGCCCCCAACCCGTACTACTCGCGCGTCTACCAGGCCGACGGCGGGCCCTACCGGGTTCGGAACGCCGGGAGCTACCGGGCCTCGCTGGACCTCACGACCGCGCTCTACCAGTCCTCCAACACCTACTTCCTGGCCCTCGAGGACGCCCTCGGCAGCGTCGAGGAGCCGGTGCGCATGGCCGAGCGCATGGGTCTCTACGCCCACGGCCCCCGGGGCCTGGCGCAGCGCACGATCGACGAGAACAACGGCTCGTTCGCCTTCGGCCCCGACGCGACGAGCCCGCTGGGGCTGGCCAGCGCCTACTCGACGCTCGCGGCCTCGGGCACCCGGTGCGACGTCGTCCCGGTCACCGGGCTGCTCGACCGGAACGGGGAGCCCGTCCTGGGTGCGGACGGCGAGCCGCTCGTGGACGGCGACCGCTGCACCCCCGAGGCGATCCCGTCCGGGGTGGCGAACACGCTCAACCAGATGCTGCGCAAGGACGTCGAGCCGGGCTACGGCGGCCAGACCGGCCGGCGGGCGTACGTGCCGGGCCACCAGATCGCGGGGAAGACCGGCACCACCCAGGACAACGTCTCGGTGGCGTTCGTCGGGTACACCCCGGAGATCGCCGCCAGCGTGATGGTGTTCAACCCCAAGGAGGCCGAGGACGTCGGCGGCTTCGGGGGCGGCAAGGGCGCCACCATCTGGCACGACGCCATGGCGCCGGTGCTCGGCGCCCGGGGCAGCAGCGACTTCCCGCCCGCGGATCCCGCGGTGGTGCGGGGCAACACGATCCGGGTGCCGTCCTGCGGTGATCCGTTCGCCTGCCAGGAGGTGCTCGGCGACGCCGGTTTCCTCGACGTCGTGGTGCGGGTGGACAGCGACCTGGCCGATGGGGAGCTCGTGGGCACGAGTCCGCCGGCCGGCGGCCGGGCGGTGCGAGGGCAGGTCGTCTCGATCCTGGTGAGCAACGGCTCCCGCTACGTGCCGCCGCCCCCGCCCCCGCCCGCTCCCGAGCCGGTGCCGGCGCCCCCGCCGTCCGCGGCCCCGCCGTCCACGCCCCCGCCGTCCACGTCCCCGCCGTCCACGCCCCCGCCGTCCACGCCGCCGGTCGTGGCGGAGCCGGACACCGGGACCGGCGGATCCCCGCCCCCGGACGAGCCGACGCTAGGCGAGACCGGGACCTGGCTCGACCGGTCCCCCTACCGGTCCCCGCCGCGGCGCTGACCGCCGCTTCAGCCGCTCGTCGAGCTCCTGGGTGGCCAGCCAGCCGAGCAGCACCACCAGGTGCAGGAGGAACAGCCACACGCCGAGCGCCGCGACCCCACCGACGACGTCGATGTCGCCGAACGGCGCGCCCAGGTCCAGCGGCAGCGCCAGGAACAGCACGAAGCCCTGCAGGAAGCCGGACAGGCAGGCGGCGGTGAACAGCGCGCCCACCATCAGCGCCGGCCACCGCACGCGACCTCCCCCGACGACCCGGAACCCCCAGGCCAGCGGCAGGGTGAGGGCGGCCAGTACCGCGTAGTAGCCGAGGGCCACCTGCCCGACGACGGCGGCCACCCCGCCGCGGTCGGCGAGGTCGGCCATCTGCCCGGCCGCCAGCAGCAGCGGGTACAGCAGCACCGGGGTGATCAGCAGCAGCGGCAGAGCGGCCAGCCTGCCGCGCCAGCCGGTCATCCCCTCGTGCCGGGAGCCGAAGCGCAGCAGCGCGCGCCGGAGACCCTCGCCGTAGAAGGACATGGGCAGCAGCGCCAGCAGCCCGCCGAGCGGGTCCAGGCCCGTGCCGGCGTCGACCAGGCGGGTCACGGCGGTCGGTGCGTCGAGCGCGCCGGGCAGCAGCTCGGCCAGCCGCTCGCCGAGGGCGTGCACCCGCTCGGGGGAGGTGAGCCAGGAGGTCAGACCGAACGCCAGCAGCAGCAGCGGCACGACGGCGATGCCGGCGTAGAAGGTGAGCCCCGCGGCGATCAGCATGAGGTCGCGTCCCCGCAGCCGGGCGCGTACGCCCCGGGCCAGGTCGCGCAGCCAGGCGACGGCCCGGGAGAACCAGCCCACGCGTGGCGGGTTCAGTCGGTGCCGGTGTTGGAGCCGGTCTCCTCGCAGCTGGCGTCGTGCGGGTTGTCCGCCTGCTCACCGCTGGCGTCGCAGTTCGTCTCCCCGCGCTGGATGTCGGTGTTGTCGCCGCAGGCGACCAGCGACCCGGCGAGCGCGAGCAGCAGGAGGGGCTTCCGGATGTCCATCCACCGATAGTGGTCCCGCGGAGCCGTGCCGAAACGGACCCCGGTGGGGCGTCCACCGCCCCTGCGGAGCGAACGCGCAGGTGGCTGGGACGGCTGTGACAGGACGCGCAGGAGAACTACACGAATGTCGTTAGGGGCATTGTCACGACCGGGTCACGCCGCCTACGGTGAGTGTGTCCGTCGGGGCTTTCTGTCACTACCGAGTGACCTCCGCCGGGCGCCGTCGAGCGAACCGGGCACCCGCACAGGCGCGGGTGCCGGCCAGGCAACGCTGCGGCACGCAGGTGGGACGGACCCCTCCGTCCCGGCGTGCCCGCGCGTGCCCGGCCGGGCCCCCGGCAGGCGGCCGTGGATGAGATCGGAGAGCCGCCGCACCATGGCGACCCCCCTGCGCACGCCCGCTCGCCGCCGCACCGCCGGACGGGTGGGGCTGGCCCTGGCCGGCACCGTCGGCATCCTCCTCGCCACGGTCCCGGCGGCCGCGGATCCCGGCTCCCCCGCAACCTCGGCCGAGGCCGCCCGGCTGGTCGCCGAGCGCGGCCACCAGCTCGAGGTCGTCACCGAGCGGTTCAACGAGGCGCGCGACGCGCTGACGGGCCAGCAGGCGGCCGCGGAGGCCGCGGCCGCACAGCTGGCGCAGGCCACCGCCGACCTCGCCCGCGCCCAGGAGGCGGTCCGCGGCATCGCGCGCAGCGCCTGGACCGGTGAGGGGCTGGGCTCCTTCCAGGCGCTGCTCACCAGCAGCTCGGCCGACGAGTTCGTCACCCGCGTGGCCACGCTGGAGACGATCTCCGGCCACCAGGGTGTCGTCCTCGCCCGCGCCGCCGAGTCCAACGTGGCCGCCGCGCAGGCCCAGGCCACTGCGCACGAGGCCGCGGTCCAGGCGCAGGCCGCCTACGACGCCGTCGCCGGGCAGCAGGCCGACCTGCAGGCGCAGGTCGACGAGTTCCGCGCGCAGTTCGACCAGCTCAGCGCCCAGGAGCGCCAGGCGGTGGCCCAGGCCCACCACGCCGAGGAGCGCGGCACCGAGTCGCAGCGGGCCAGCCGCGACGACCGGGAGCCCACTGCGCCGGCGCCGTCCGCGCCCGTGGTGGCCGACAGCGAGGCGGCGCAGATCGCCGTGGACACCGCCATGGCCCAGCGTGGGAAGCCCTACGTGTGGGCGGCCACGGGGCCCAGCGCCTTCGACTGCTCGGGGCTCACCTCCTACGCCTACCGGGCGGCCGGCATCTCGCTACCGCGCGCCAGCCGGAACCAGGCAGCCACCGGCCAGTCGGTCTCCCGCGACCAGCTGCGCCCGGGTGACCTCGTGTTCTTCTACAGCCCGGTCAGCCACGTGGGCATCTACATCGGCGACGGCCAGATGGTGCATGCGCCCACGTCGGGCGACGTCGTCAAGGTGGCGAGCATCGACTCGATGGGCGGCTACAGCGGGGCCCGGCGCATCGCCGGCTGATCGTGCCGGGTGACCTGCTGCAGCAGGCCCCACACGAAGACCGCGCGCACCCCGCCGGGGAGGCGCACCTCCGCGCGGGTCGGCACCCCCGGGTCGAGGCCGCGCGCACCCGGCAGTCCGACGACGTCGTCGAGCACGTGCTCCCACACCAGCAGCCGGTGCGGGCGGGCCGCCGGCACCGGTGAGCCCGGCGCGCGGGCGAGCTGCTCGTGGAGCACCGCGCCACCGGGCCCGCTGACCACCTCCCACCACAGGTGCGGCCACAGCGGCAGCGGCCAGCGCCGCACCTGGATGTCGAGGTCGCCGACGCGGCGGTCCTCCAGCTCCTCGGGCGGGCCGAGGACCGCGGAGCGCAGTGCCAGCCCGCGGGGTGCCCGGCGCGAGTGCTGCAGCGCCTGCCAGCGGGTGTGCGCCGCGTGCGCCTCCGCCCGGGTCGCGCCCAGCCGCGGCAGCGCCGCGGCGGTGAGATCGGGGCGGAGATCGGCCATCCGGCGCAGCAGCACCAGGCAGAACTCCCGCCGGGCCAGTCCGCGCACGACGCCGACCCTGCCACCGCGGCCGGTGCCGCGTACGTCACACCCGGCGCGGGGACCCCGCGCCCCGCCCGGTCGTTGACGACCGCAGAGCCCGCCGACCCGAGGACGTCCGTTGAACCCGCGCACCGTCACCACCGCCTTCCGCCTCGTCGCCATCGCCGAGGCGATCACCTGGGTCGGCCTGCTGGCCGGGATGTTCGTCAAGTGGGTGCTGCAGACCTCCGAGGTCGGCGTGCAGGTGTTCGGGCCCATCCACGGCGGGGTCTTCGTCGTCTACGTCCTCGTCGCGCTCGTCACGGCCCGGGTGCTGCGCTGGTCGCTGCCCACCACGGTCCTCGCCCTCGCCGCGTCGGTGCCGCCGCTGGCCACGGTCTGGTTCGAGCGGTGGGCCACCCGCTCCGGTGCGCTGCCCACGCGGGACGCGCTGACCGCCTGATCCCGCGCCGGGTGCCGGTCGATACGGTCGCCGGCATGCCCGAGCCCGTCCTCCCCGGCACCGCCCGACTCCTGCTCGCCCGCACCGCCCGGGTCCAGCGCGACGGCCGGGCCCCCGGCCTGGTCGCGGGCGTCGTCCGCGACGGCGGCCTGGCCTGGTCGGCCGGCCGCGGCGAGGTGCCCGGCCCGCACACCGACGTCCAGTACCGGCTCGGGTCGATCAGCAAGACGGTGACGGCGGTCGTGGTCATGCGGCTGCGCGACGAGGGCCGGCTGGGGCTGGACGACCCGCTGGAGCGGCACCTGCCCGGGACGCCGCTCGGCGACCGTACGGTCGGCCAGCTGCTCTCCCACCTCGCCGGCGCCTCGGCCGAGAGCCCCGGCGGCTGGTGGGAGCGCACCCCCGGCGGCACCCTCGACGAGCTCGGCCTCGGCGGGACCGACGTCGTGCTCGGCGCGGCCCGGCGGTTCCACTACTCCAACCTGGGGTTCGGTCTGCTCGGGGAGCTCGTCGCCCGGCTGCGCGGCACCTCCTGGGAGGACGCCGTGGCCGGGGAGGTGCTGGCCCCGCTGGGCATGACCCGCACCACGCCGCGCCCGGTCGCCCCGGCGGCCGAGGGCTGGGCGGTGCACCCGTGGGCCGACGTCGTCCTGCCCGAGCCGGAGCACCACGCGGGCGTGATGGCCGCCGCGGGGCAGCTGTGGGCGACGCTGACCGATCTGGGCCGGTTCGCCGCGTTCCTGCTCGGCGACACCGGCGACGTGCTCGACCCGGCGACGCTGGAGGAGATGACGGTGCCCGCCGGCGTGGACTCCTCCGCGCCGGGCTGGTCGGCCTACGGGCTGGGCGTGCAGGTGCTGCGCGTGGACGGGCGGACGCTGGTCGGGCACGGCGGCTCGATGCCCGGCTTTCTCGCCGGGGTGTTCGTCGACCGGGAGGAGCAGGCGGGCGCGGTGTCGCTGGCCAACACCACCAGCGGCCTCGATCCGCTGGTGTTCGGGCTCCTGGCCGACCTGCGTGCCGCCGAGCCGCGCATCGTCGAGCCGTGGGCACCCGCGCCGTCGCCGGTGCCGCTGGAGGACCTCGGCGTCTGGTTCTGGGGCCCTGCCCCCTACGTCCTCCGGTCGGTCGCCGGAGGCCTGCTGCACCTGGGCCCGCTGCCCGGGCGGTCCGGCCGGGCGAGCCGGTTCGCCCCGGCGGCCGACGGCACCTGGCGCGGGCTGGACGGCTACTTCGCCGGGGAGACGCTGCGCATCGCCGCCGACCACCTGGACCTGGACACGTTCGTCTTCACCCGCACGCCCTACGACCCGGCCGCCCCGGTGCCGGGGGGCGTCGACGAGCGCGGCTGGCGCTGACCGGGCATAGGAAGCCATGCCTCCGGTTCTGGTCCAGATTTCGTAGGTAGAGCTTCCTATGCCCGGGGGGATCAGCCGGTCGGGTAGAGGCCCGCCGTGTACTGCTCCCCGTAGTAGCGCTCGATGTCCTCCAGCCGCTCGCCGCGGCGCTCGAGGGCCTGCGCGATTCGGGGCCGGGACGGCACGTCGTGGGCTCCCCAGGTGTCCGGTTCCCAGAGCCCGGAGCGGAGGAACGCCTTGGCGCAGTGGTGGAACACCTGCTCGACCTCGACGACCATGGCCAGCACCGGGCGGTGCCCCTGCACCACCATGCGCCCGAGCAGCACGTCGTCGCGGACGAGGCGGGCCCGTCCGTTGATCCGGAGGGTGTCGCCCCGCCCCGGCAGCAGGTAGACCAGGCCGACGTGCGGGTTGGCCAGGATGTTGCGGAAGCCGTCCGCGCGGCGGTTGCCGGCCCGCTCGGGGATCGCGATGGTCCGGTCGTCGAGGACGAGCGTGAAGCCGGGCGGGTCACCCTTCGGCGAGACGTCGCACGTGCCGTCCGCCGCGCTGGTCGCGACCAGGCAGAAGGGGGAGGCGGCCAGCCACTGCCGGTCGAACTCGTGCAGCGCCGTGCGTTCCTTGGCCACGGCGGCGGGGGCCGGCTCCCCGAGGAGGGCGCGCAGCTCTGCCTCGGTCGTGATCTCCTCCACGACCGGACCCTGTCACGGGCGGTCGAAGGCGTCGATGGTGTTCTTGACGACGAGGCCGTACGCCAGGTGCGGCACCAGGTCGCTGAGCCAGTCCGTCGTCGACCACGTGCGGGGATCGGTGACGCCGAGCACCGTCATCGGCCCGTTCCCCGCGACCATCGCGCCCAGCCCGGTCAGCAGCGTGCCGACCGGCTTCGACGACAGCAGGCCCGACGCCCGCGCCAGCCCGCCGACCACGCCCACCCCGACGCCGGCCACGATGCCCGTCATCGGGCCGAGTCCCTGGAGGCGGTTCTGCCGGGTCTGGTCGTCGCCGGGGATGGGCACGTGCGCCGTCTCCGCGAGCTTCTCGACGGTCTGCTCGGGGGTGGAGCTGCTGCCGCGGCCGCGCACCACCATGTCCAGGTACGTGACGGCGTTCAGCGCGGTGGTGCCCGCCGCGCCGGCGGCCGCTCCCCGCAGCGCCCAGCCCAGCGTGCTGATGCCGCGCTTGCCCTTGCCCGCCACGCCGAACGGGGTCTTCTTCGTCATGTGCCGCCCGGTACCCGCACGTCCCGGCGGCACACCGGCGGGCCGCCGGTACGGGCGGATCAGCCGGGCGGGGGGCCGGCGGCGCGGCGCAGCAGCGGGCCCACGCGCCGCTCCAGGAACCGACGCATGGCGAGCGCGGTGTCCACCCGCTGGACGCCGGGGATGGCCAGGACCGCCTCGGTGATCCGCCACAAGTGGTCGGCGTCGGTCGCCACCACGTGCACCAGCAGGTCCGTGGCGCCCGACAGGCCGGTCACCTCGAGGACCTCCGGCAGGGCGGCCAGTGCGTCGCTGACCTCGGCCAGCCCGCGCTGCGCCACCTGCACCGACATGTAGGCGGCCAGCCGGTGGCCCAGCGCCTCCGGGCGGACCCGCTGGTCCAGCGGGCCGAGTACCCCGTTGCTCTCCAGCCGGGCCAGCCGGGCCTGCACCGTGTTCCGGGCCAGGCCCAGCCGTTGCGACAACGCCATGACGCTCGCCCGCGGGTCCTCGGTGAGCGCGAGCAGCAGCCGAGCATCGGTGGCATCGATCTCGGGCACGCTGCGCAGTCTGACAGCTGGACGCCACCCTGGGCGAGCTTTCTGCGCAATCTACTTCAATGCGCCTGCGCAGATCGATGCGCATCAGGGCTGGTCATCGGCGGGCAGGTCGTGCCAGGATGTGTGAGGGCCGCCACATCCGGCGGCCGGAACGTCCAGCACCACCGCGTCGCCGGTGACCCCGGCGGCGGTGGCCGACGGCGAGGAGTGCGACCGGTGACAGCGTTGCCAGAGACCACGGAGATGGTCGACCCCGTCCCGGGGGCCGCCGCGCCCCACCTGCCGCAGCGGTCCGAGCTGGTCCAGCTGCTCACACCGGAGGGCGACCGGGTCGAGCACCCCGGCTACTCCCTGGAGATCACCGACGAGGAGCTGCGGGACCTCTACCGCGATCTCGCCCTGGTGCGCCGGTGGGACGTCGAGGCCACCGCGCTGCAGCGGCAGGGCGAGCTCGGCATCTGGGCCTCGCTGCTCGGTCAGGAGGCCGCGCAGATCGGCGCCGGCCGCGCGCTGGCCGCCACCGACATGGCGTTCCCGACCTACCGCGAGCACGGCGTCGCCTGGACCCGCGGTGTCGACCCGCTGCACGTCATCAGCCTGTTCCGGGGCGTCGACAACGGCGGCTGGGACCCCGTGGCCACCGGCTTCAACCTCTACACCGTGGTCATCGGCGCGCAGACCCTGCACGCCACCGGCTACGCCATGGGCCTGCAGCGCGACGGTGCCGAGAGCGCGGCGCTGGCCTTCCTCGGTGACGGCGCCACCAGCCAGGGGGAGGTCAACGAGGCGATGATCTGGGCGGCCAGTTTCTCCGCCCCCGTCGTCTTCTTCTGCCAGAACAACCAGTACGCCATCAGCGTCCCGCTGGAGCGGCAGTCGCGGGTGCCGCTGTACCAGCGCGCGGCCGGCTTCGGCTTCCCCGGCGTCCGGGTCGACGGCAACGACGTCCTCGCCGTCCTGGCCGTGACCCGGCAGGCGCTGCAGGCCGCCCGCGAAGGGCAGGGCCCGACCTTCATCGAGGCGTTCACCTACCGCATGGGCGCGCACACCACCTCCGACGACCCCACCCGCTACCGGCTGGCCAGCGAGCTGGAGGAGTGGAAGCTGCGCGACCCGATCGCGCGGCTGAAGGCGCACCTGTCCCGCTCGGAGAAGGCCGACGCGGCGTTCTTCGACTCCGTCGAGCGCGAGGCCGACGAGCTGGCCGAGCGGATCCGCAGCGGCACCGTCGACATGCCCGATCCCGAGCCGACGGCGATGTTCGACTCCGTCTACGCCGAGCAGACCCCGTGGCTGGCCACCCAGCGCGAGGAGTTCATCGCGTACCAGGCGAGCTTCGAGGGGAGCGAGCACTGATGGCCACCGAGACGCTCACGATCGGCAAGGCGCTCAACCTCGGCCTGCGCCGCGCCATGGAGGACGACGCCAAGGTCGTGCTCATGGGCGAGGACATCGGCAAGCTCGGCGGGGTCTTCCGCATCACCGACGGCCTGCAGAAGGACTTCGGCGAGGCCCGCGTCGTCGACACGCCGCTCGCCGAGGCCGGGATCCTCGGCACCGCGGTCGGCCTGGCCATGCGCGGCTACCGGCCGGTCTGCGAGATCCAGTTCGACGGCTTCGTCTTCCCCGCCTACAACCAGATCGTCACCCAGGTCGCCAAGATGCACGCCCGCTCGAAGGGCCGGCTGCCGATGCCGATCGTCATCCGCATCCCCTTCGGTGGCGGCATCGGGGCGGTCGAGCACCACAGCGAGAGCCCCGAGGCCTACTTCGCGCACACCGCGGGGCTCAAGGTGGTCGCGGTCAGCAACCCGGTCGACGCCTACTGGGGCATCCAGCAGGCGATCGCCCATCCCGACCCGATCGTCTTCCTCGAGCCCAAGCGGCGGTACTGGGAGAAGGCGGAGGTCGACACCGACGCCACCCCGGACCCGCTGTTCGCCTCCCGCGTCGTCCGTGGCGGCGACGACGTCACCGTGCTGGCCTACGGCCCGATGGTGAAGACGGCGCTGCAGGCGGCGAAGGCCGTCGAGGAGGAGGGGCGGTCGCTGGAGGTCGTCGACCTGCGCACGGTGTCGCCGCTGGACCTGGAGCCGGTGTTCGAGAGCGTGCGGCGGACCGGTCGCTGCGTCGTCGTGCACGAGGCGCCGGTCACCCTCGGTCTCGGCGCGGAGATCGCCGCGCGGGTGACCGAGGCCTGCTTCCACTCCCTGGAGGCGCCGGTGCTGCGGGTCGGGGGCTTCGACACCCCCTACCCGCCGTCGAAGCTCGAGGAGGAGTACCTCCCCGACCTCGACCGGGTGCTGGACGCCGTCGACCGCGCGATGGAGTTCTGAGATGGCGCAGCGTCAGTTCAAGCTCCCCGACGTCGGTGAGGGGCTCACCGAGGGCGAGATCCTGCAGTGGCTGGTGCAGGTCGGCGACACCATCACGGTCAACCAGCCGTTGTGCGAGGTGGAGACGGCGAAGGCCGCCGTCGAGCTGCCCTCGCCGTGGGCCGGCACCGTCGTCGAGCTGCTCCACGAGGCCGGCACGATGGTCGACGTCGGTGCGCCGATCATCACCATCGACGTCGGCGGGGTGGGTGGGGGAGACGCCGCCGGGAGCGCCCCGGCGGCGGCGCCCGCCGACGAGGGATCGGCGGCCGGCGAGGAGCCGGCCGCCGGGCTGATCGGCGGGGCGGCCCCCGGTGGGCGGACCGCCGTCCTGGTCGGCTACGGGCCCCGCACCACCGAGGCGCGCCGCCGCCCGCGCCGGTCAGGCGCCCCGGCCGCCGCCCGGGCGACCGGGCTGCCCGGCGCGGACTACGGCTCCGGCGGGGCCGACCGTCCCCCGCTGCCCTCCGACGACGGCCCGCCGCTGCTGGCCACCGCCCCCGACATGCGCAGCAAGCCGGTGCGCCACGGCGGGCTGGAGGTCGGCCGGCAGGCCGAGGCCGCGGCGCGACGCGAGGACGCCGCCCCGGCCCAGGGCTCCGCGCCCGGCCGGCGGGGGCCCCGCCCGCTGGCCAAGCCGCCGGTGCGCAAGTACGCCAAGGACCTCGGCGTGGACCTCGCGACCATCTCCGGCTCCGGCGCGGGGGGCTGCATCACCCGGGCCGACGTCGACGCCGCCGTCGCCGCGCGCTCCGACGGCGCCGGGGCCCCGGCGTCCGTGGCGACCACCGGCGGGGAGCAGCGCATCCCGGTCAAGGGGGTCCGCAAGGCCACCGCGGCCGCGATGGTGGCCAGCGCCTTCACCGCGCCGCACGTCACCGAGTTCCTCACCGTCGACGTCACCCGGATGATGAAGCTGCGCAGCAGGCTGGCCGCACGGCCGGAGTTCGCCGAGGTCAAGGTGAGCCCGCTGCTGTTCGTGGCCAAGGCGCTGCTGCTCGCGGCCCGGCGGCACCCGATGGTCAACAGCTCGTGGGACGAGGCGGCGCAGGAGATCGTCGTCCACGGGCAGGTGAACCTCGGCATCGCCGCGGCGACCCCGCGCGGGCTGATCGTGCCCAACATCAAGGACGCCGGGCGGCTGTCCCTGCCCGCGCTGGCCGCGGCCCTCGGCGAGCTCACCGAGACCGCCCGGGCCGGGCGCACGGCACCGGCGGACATGACCGGCGGGACGATGACGATCACCAACGTCGGCGTGTTCGGCGTGGACACCGGTACCCCGATCCTCAACCCGGGGGAGTCGGCGATCCTGGCCTTCGGCGCCGTCCGGGAGATGCCGTGGGTGCACAAGGGGAAGGTGAAGCCCCGCCTGGTCACCCAGCTGGCGCTCTCCTTCGACCACCGGATCATCGACGGCGAACTCGGGTCACGGTTCTTGGCCGACGTCGGCGCGTTGCTGCATGATCCGGGGAGCGCGCTGGCCTACTGACGGCGAGCCGCCCGGTTCGTCGCTCGAGAGGGAGCCCGTCGTGGACCGCCGTGCCCAGGCGCTGGTCGCCCTGCTGCTGTTCGTCGCGCTCACCGGCGTCTCGATCGGGATCGGCGGCTCGCGGCCGCACCTGGACCAGGGCACGGCCCCGTGGCTGCTCCAGGTGCTCGGGTACGTGTGCGCGATCGCCGGCGGGGTCCTCCTGGCGGCCGGAGTCCCGGCCGGCCGGCGGCTCGGGTTCGTCGTGCTCGCCGCGACGGTGGTCATGGTGCTCGTCGACGCGATGACCACGGGTGACGCCGGGGCGAACATCGGCGCGGGGTTCGTCCGGGTGCTCTGCCTCGCGGTCCTCGGGGTGGCGACGGCCCGGTTGGCCGTCGCCGTGGTGGGCGACCGGCGGGCCGCGCACTAGCGTGACCGGGTGATCGATCTCGACCGGCTGCTGGACTTCGCCGCCCGATCCCGGCTGCCGGACGGCTTCGGGTACCTGGGCCCGGACGGTGACCTGCTCGCGGACCGGCCGCAGGAGGGCTGGATCGTCGCGCGGATGACCCACGTCTTCGGGCTGGCCACCCTGCTGGGGCGGCCAGGGGCGGACGAGCTGGCCGGGCACGGCGTCGAGGCGCTGCGCAGCGGGCCCCTCCACGACCCGGTGCACGGGGGCTGGTGCGCGACGGCCGCCGACGGCACGAAGGCCGCCTACGTGCACGCCTTCGTCCTCCTGGCCGGTGCCACGGCGACCGCGGCCGGGATCGAGGGCGGGCGCGCGCTGCTCGACGACGCCCTCGACGTGTGGCAGGACCGGTTCTGGGACGAGGACGCGGGCCTGGCGGTGGAGGAGTGGGACCGCACCTGGTCGCGGCTGGACGACTACCGCGGTGCCAACGCCAACATGCACGGCGTCGAGGCGGTGCTCGCCGCCGCCGACGCGGTCGACGACGCGGCCCTGGCCGCCCGGCTGCGCGGGCAGGCGCTGCGCAGTGTCGAGCGCGTGGTGCACGGTTTCGCCCGCGAGCGCGGCTGGCGGCTGCCCGAGCACTTCACGTCCCACTGGGAGCCGCTGCCCGAGCACAACGCGGCGCACCCGGCCGACCCGTTCCGCCCCTACGGGGTCACGATCGGGCACCAGTTCGAGTGGGCGCGGCTCGCGGTGCACCTGCGCGCCGCCCTCCCCGACCCGCCGCGCTGGCTGCTCGACGACGCCGTCGCGCTGTTCGACGCCGCGGCGACCCGCGGGTGGGCGGCCGACGGCGCGGACGGCTTCCCGTACACCCTCGACTGGGACGACCGGCCCGTGGTCGGTGCGCGTATGCACTGGGTGCTGTGCGAGGCGGTGGCGGCGGCGGCGGTGCTCGCCCGCGTGACCGGGGAGCCGGCCTACCGGGCGCTGGCCGACCGCTGGCGTGCGCACGGTGAGGAGCGGTTCGCCGACCCCACCACCGGCAGCTGGCACCACGAGCTCACGCCGTCGGGGGAGGTCGCCGAGGGCACCTGGGCCGGGCAGCCCGACGCCTACCACCTGGCGCAGATGCTGCTGGTGACGGACCGGCCGGTGCGCGGCAGCATCGCGGCCGCGCTGCGCTGACCTGCTCCTTCCACGTGTCGGTCCGGCGCCCCCGGGGTAGGTGGCGCACGACCGAACAAGCGACACGAGGAGCTGAGAACGTGGCCAGCGTGCAGGAGTCCGTCGACGTCGACGTCCCGATCCGCATCGCCTACGACCAGTGGACGCAGTTCGAGACGTTTCCGCAGTTCATGGGCGGCGTCGAGAAGATCACGCAGATCGACGACACCCACACCCACTGGGTCACCAACATCGACGGCGTGAAGCGCGAGTTCGACGCGGAGATCACCGAGCAGCACCCCGAGGAGCGCGTGGCCTGGACCAGCACCAGCGGTGAGGCCAAGCACGCCGGTGTGGTGACCTTCCACCGGTTGGACGACGCCAAGACCCGGGTGATGATCCAGATCGACTGGGAGCCCGAGGGGCTGGTCGAGAAGGCCGGTGCCGTCCTCGGCTTCGACGACCGGCAGATCAAGGCCGACGCGAAGAAGTTCAAGGAGTTCATCGAGAGCCGCGGCACCGAGACCGGTGCCTGGCGGGGTGACGTGCAGCGCCCGAGCTGAGCCCCCGCCCCGCTACGACGACGGCGCCCACCCCACTCGGGGTGGGCGCCGTCGTGCGTTCGGGCTCCGACGTGGCGCGACTCACCCGAAAGGATGAGGAACCTTCGGCCATGTCTCACGTTCGCCGACGTTTCGTCGGACTAAAGTGGTGCACGCCTGCGTTACTACGGCTGCAGGCAGATCACTCCGACGAAAGAGGCAGTAACGATGAGCAGCGTGACGACCAGCTGGCGGCAGCGTCGGCAGGTGGCGCGTACCCGGCGGGCGCTGAACAAGGCGCTGGCCCGCAGCAGCAGCCCGGCGATGCGCGACGAGCTCCTGACGATGGCGAACGGCAGCCACTTCCTCGGCCGCTGAGCCCTGGCCGCGCGCCGCGCGCGGCCCCGGAACACCCCGACCCCGGTCTCTCTCGAGACCGGGGTCGCGTGCGTCCGGGGGCTCGTCCCGCAGGGCGCGGTCCGACCTGCGGGTTCCTCACCCGATCCGGTCGGTTCCGCTCAAGCGGGGGTGGTGGCGCGCCGATCACCGGACCGTGGGCACAGGATCACCTGGCAGCGGCGGCGCGACCGCCGTGCCGCCGGCCGAGGCGCGGGAGACCCCGGGCATCACGATGGCCGGGGTGCTCGCCTACGTCCGCCGCGCGGGTGGGGACGACGCCGTCGCCGCGGTGCTCGACCGGGCCGGGCTCGGCGAGGTCGCCGACCAGGTCGCCGACCAGGCCCGCTGGTGGAGCTACGCCACCCGGATCCGGCTGTTCGCCGCGGCGACGGATGTGCTGGGCGACCCCGACACGATGTTCCACGTGGGCACGGCCGCGATGCGCAGCGGCCTGGGACACTCCCTGCTCCTGGTCCTGCGCGCCCTGGGCACGCCCCGCCAGGTGTTCCGCCAGCTGCCGCGGGCGGCGGCCAAGTTCACCACCGTCTCCCGCATGGAGGTCCGCGAGACCACCGCGACGTCGGCGACGGTCGCCCTGCACCTGGCCGACGGCTACACCCACTCGGCGCTGGACTGCGCGTACGCCCGCGGGCTGGCGGTGATGATCCCGGCCATCTTCGGTCTGCCTCCCGGCGTCCTCACGCACACCGAGTGCTGCGTCGACGGCACCGGCACCTGCGTCTACCGCCTCACCTGGGAGCGGCGGTCGCGATTCCGCCGCCGGCGGCCCGACGGGGCCGCGGCCGACCCCGAGCTGACGGCGCTGCGGGGGCAGTTGCGCACGCTGCAGTCCGCGGCCGGTGACCTCGTCGCCAGCGACGACCTCGACACCGTCCTCCACCGCATCGTGGCGCGGGCCGGTGAGGCCGTGCTGGCCCCGGCGCACCTGCTGGTCGTCGGCAACCCGGACGGCGGTCCGCCCCTGGTCCACGGCGCCGGCATCCCCGACGACCAGTTGCCGGAGCTGGCCGCGCGGATCCTGTCCGGGGACGACCTGGGCCGCACCGCCGTGGTCGTCGACGTCGCCTCCGCCCGCCGCCGGCACGGCCGGCTCGCCGCGATCTACCCCTCCGGTGACGGCGAGATGGCCGACGAGCACGCGATGCTCGCCGCCTACGCCGGGCACGCGGCGGCGGCGCTGGACCTGCTCATCGCCCTGGAGGACGCGCGCCGGGAGGCCGACCGGGCGGGCGCCCTGCTGGCGCTGGCCCACGAGCTGGCCGGCGCCGGCGACGCGACGGCGGTCAGCCAGGTCGTCGCGGAGGCCCTGCCGCGCGTCATCGGCTGCAGCAGTGCCTCGGTGATGCTCTGGGACCCGGCGACGGGGCAGCTGCAGGGCCGCAGCTCCGCCCGGAGCCAGCCGCTCCGGCGGGAGCACTTCCTGAGGACGCCGCTGCGGCCGGAGGACACCCCGGAGCTGGTCGGCATGCTCACCGACCGCGAACCCCGGATCCTCAGCCTCGCCACCAGCAGCCCGGTGCTGCGCCGGTTCATGACCGACATCGGCGTCTCCGACGTCGTCGCGGTGCCGCTCCTGGCCGGCGCCACCTTCCTCGGCGTCGCGACGGCGAGCTGGGAGTCCGGGACGGCGCCCGAGGAGCTCGGTGGCGACGTGCTCGCCCGGCTGCGGGGTGTCGGTGACCAGGCGGCCACCGCGCTGCAGAAGGCCCGGCTGCTGGAGACCGTGCGCCACCAGGCCACGCACGACGCGCTGACCGGGCTGCCCAACCGCGTGCTCTTCCTGGAGCGGCTGGAGGCGACGCTCGCCGGGACGGGCCCCGACGGCCAGCTCGGGGTGCTCTTCTGCGACCTCGACCGGTTCAAGGACGTCAACGACTCGCTCGGTCACGCGGCCGGGGACGAGCTCTTGCGGCAGGTGTCGGCACGGCTGCGCGCCGCCGTCCGGCCCGGCGACACGGTGGGTCGGCTCAGCGGCGACGAGTTCGCCATCGTGCTGCCGGCCCTGGCTCACGCCGACCAGGCGCGGACCCTCGCCGACCGCATCACGGCCTGCTTCGAGGAACCGTTCCGCCTCGACGGCACCCCGGTGCGGGTGGGGACCAGCGTCGGGGTCGCCGTGCTCGGCGCGGAGCGGGCGCGCACCGCCGACGCCCTGCTCCGCGAGGCGGACGCGGCGATGTACCGGGAGAAGGAGCGGCGGGGCCGGTCGGCCCGCGCCGTCCGCTGACCGTCAGTCGCGCAGCCGGGCGCGCAGCGCCGCCTGCTCGTCGGCACCGAACCCGTGGGCGTCCAGCCATCCCGCCGGACCGTCGAACCGTTCGTCGAGCAGGGTCAGCAGCCGGTCCATCGTCTCGGCCCGCGGCGTGTGGCTGGCCACGTCGCGCGTGACCATGTCCTCGGCGTACGTGGGCGAGGTGGCCAGCTTCGCCACCAGCGCGTCGATGACCTCCGCGGTCAGCGCGTAGTCGGCCACGATCTCCTCGTGCGGCACCCCGGCGACCGCCAGCGCGAGGGCGCAGACCACGCCGGTGCGGTCCTTGCCGGCTGCGCAGTGCACCACCGACGCGCCGTCCGGGGCGGAGGTGAGCGCGCGCAGCGCCCCGACGACGTTCTCCGACCGCTGGCCGAGGTAGCCCAGGTAGGACCGCACCGCCGGCGGCTCCACCTCGTCGTGGGCCGCGACCTGCCGGGGCAGCAGCGACTCGGCCCACCCGGCCCCGAGCTCCAGCTGCGGCTCCTCCTCCTCCACCGCGAAGACGTCGGTGTAGTGCCCGCGCTCCGGCAGCAGGGTGAAGTGCCGGTGGGTGACCTCGGGGACGCCGCGCAGCGGGCCGCGCCCCTCGAGCACGATCTCCGCGGTGGTCCGCAGGTCGATCACCTGGCGCAGGCCGATCTCGTGCACCAACCGCCGGACGTCGGCGTCGCTGAGGGTCTGCAGGTTGTCGCTGCGCAGGATCCGCCCGGCCGCCGTCCGCCCGCCGTCGGCGGTGGGCAGGCCCCCGAGGTCCCGCATGTTGGTGGTGCCGTCGAGCCGGATCCAGCGGCCGGTGTGCGGAGAGGTCACTCCTGGGACGGTACGGCCTGAGCCCGGCCGGTGGCCTCTGGGCACCGGACCCCGCAAGGGTGGTGCGCTGCCCCACAATGCAACCCGACGGTATGGGTCCGGTCCACATGGGCACGTGATCAGCTCGTCCCTACGGTGTGGTGCAGACCACTCGTGCACCCGCACACCGAGGAGATCGCCATGTCCCGCACCCGTTCCCGGACCGCTTGCACCGCGGCGGCCGCAGGTGTCCTCGCGCTCACGGCCGCGTGCGGCAGCCCCGGTGCCCCTGGTGGCGGGGCGGGCAGCGGAGGCGGCGCCGGCGAGGACGGGGCCCCGGTCCAGGTGGGCGTGATCACGTCGACGTCCGGGCCGCTCGCCTCGTACGGCGCGCAGTACCTCCAGGGCTTCGAGGCGTGCCTGGACCACCTGACCGACGGCACCGGTGAGGTGGGCGGCCGGCCGGTGGAGGTGATCCAGCGCGACGATGCCGGAGACCCGGCCAAGGCCGTCGCCGAGGCCACCGACCTGATCGGCCAGGGGGTGCAGATCCTGGCCGGCTCGGCGTCCTCCGGCGTCGCGGTCCAGGTCGCGCCGCTGGCGGAGCAGAACGACGTCCTGTTCATCTCCGGCCCGGCGGCGACCGACGCCGTGACCGGGGTCAACGACAACACCTTCCGGTCCGGCCGGCAGACCTACCAGGACGTGCGCACGGCGCAGTCCTTCATCGGCGAGGCGGCCGGCAAGGAGGTGCTCGTCTTCGCCCAGGACAGCGCCTTCGGCCAGGCGAACGTCGCCGCGGTGACCGCCGTCCTGGGCGACGAGGCCGGCGCCACCGTGACGCCGCTGCTCGTCCCGGCCAGCGCGACCGACCTCACCCCCTTCGCCGCGCAGGCCCGGGATGCCGGCGCCGACCTGACCTTCGTCGCCTGGGCCGGGGAATCCGCGCCCGCGATGTGGCAGGCCATGGGCCAGCAGGGCGTGTTCGACGCGACGAACGTCGTCACCGGCTTGGACCTGCGCGCCTCCTACCCCACCTACGGCGAGCAGGCCGCGGACCTCAACTTCCTGTCGCACTTCTTCGCCGAGGCGGTCGACAACGAGATGAGCCAGGCCGTGGCCGAGCGCGTCGAGGCGGCCGGTGGGGAAGTGGACATCTTCACCCCCGACGGCTGCAACGCCGCCCAGATGATCGTGCGCGCGGTGGAGGAGAGCCCCGACGACGTCGCCGGGATGATCTCCGCCCTCGAGGGCTGGAGCTTCGACGGGGTCAAGGGTGAGACGACCATCCGCGCGGAGGACCACGCCCTCCTGCAGCCGATGTTCCAGGCCCGTCTCGAGCAGCAGGGCGGCGAGTTCGTCCCGGTGCTGGTCGACACGCTGGCTCCGGAGGACACCGCTCCTCCGGTCGCCACCTCCTGACGCGGCGAGGGGACCCGGTGTCCACCAGTGCCACGGCGGCACCGGCCGCCCACCCCGCCGGGGGCGCGCCGGTGCTGCAGGTGCGCGGGCTCAGCTGCGCCATCGGCGGGGCGGTGATCGTCGACGACGTCACCTTCGACGTCGCCCCCGGTGAGTTCGTCGCCGTCATCGGCCCGAACGGCGCGGGCAAGACGTCGCTCTTCAACTTGCTCTCCGGGCTGCTCCCCGTGACCGGCGGCACCGTGACCCTCTCGGGGGCGGACATCACCGGCGCCTCGCCCTCGGCCCGGGCCCGGCGGGGTCTGGGGCGGACGTTCCAGGCGTCATCGGTCTTCGCCGGGCTGAGCGTGCGCGAGAACGTCCGGCTGGCCGCGCAGGCCCGGTTGGGCGGGAGCATGCGCCCCTGGCAGCTGGTGCGGCCGGGCGATGCGGCGCAGGAGATCGCCACGCGCTCGCTGGCGCGGGTCGGGCTGGGCGGCCGCGGCGAGGACCTCGCCGGAGCCCTCTCCCACGGGGACAAGCGCAAGCTCGAGCTGGCCATCCTGCTGGCCACCGACCCCGCTGTCGTCCTGCTCGACGAGCCGATGGCCGGGGTGAGCATCGAGGACGTCGCCGGGCTGACCGAGGTGATCGCCTCGGTGCACCGGGAGGAGGGCAAGACGGTGCTGATGGTCGAGCACCACATGGACGTGCTGCTGGGCCTGGCCGACAGGGTCGCGGTCATGCACCACGGCAAGCTCCTGGCGCTGGACACCCCGGAGCGCGTGACCAGCGACCCGGCCGTGCAGCAGGCCTACCTGGGCGAGTCGCTGTGAGCGGGCAGGCGCCGCCGCTGCTCCGTATGTCCGGCGTCCACGTCCGGCTGTCGGGCAGCCACATCCTGCAGGGTGTGGACCTCACCGTCCGCCGCGGCGGGGTGACGGCCCTGCTCGGGCGCAACGGTGCGGGCAAGACAACGACGGTGAAAGCGGTGCTCGGGCTGGTCCCGTCCTCGGGGACCATCGAGTTCACCGGCGGGAACGGCCGGACCGAGCGGATCGACGGGCGACGGACGCACGAGATCGTCCGCCGCGGGATCGGTTACGCCCCCGAGGACCGGGAGGTCTTCGCCGGCCTGACGGTGGCGGAGAACCTGACGCTGGCCGAGCGACGCGACTCCGACCACCACCACGACCGGGTCTACGAGCTCTTCCCCGAGCTCCGGAAGCGCAGCCGGCAGCTCGCCGGGACGCTCTCCGGCGGTCAGCAGCAGATGGTCGCCATCGCGCGTCTGCTGCTCAACGACAACCAGCTGCTGCTCATCGACGAGCCGACCAAGGGACTGGCGCCGTTGCTGGTGGCCGAGGTCGCCGACGTGCTGGCCCGCGCGGCCGAGGAGGTGACGATCCTGCTCGTCGAGCAGAACCTGACCGTCGTCCAGCGGATGGCGCGCGACGCCGTCGTCGTCGACCAGGGGCGGGTGGCCTGGTCGGGGCCGGCCGCCGACCTGCTGGGCGATGCCGACCGGACCCGCGAGCTGCTCGGCGTGGCCGCCAGCGGGGGAGGGCACCGGTGACCACCTTCGTCCTGCTGGCCATCACGGGGCTGGGCCTGGCAGCGCTCTACTTCCTGGTCGCCTCCGGGCTCTCGCTGATCTTCGGCCTCATGGACGTGCTGAACTTCGCCCACGGCGCGTTCCTCACGATCGGCGCCTACGGGACGTGGTGGGCGGCCGGCAACCTGCCCGGTGCCGGCTCCACGGGCTGGGGTTTCGTCCTCGCCGTGGTCTTCGGGGTCGGGGTCGGCACCCTGGTCGCGGCCCTGATCGAGCTGCTGCTCATCCGGCCGCTGTACCAGCGCCACATCGAGCAGGTCCTCGTCACCGTGGGTCTCAGCCTCGCGCTGGTGGCCCTCGTGCGGGCGGTCTGGGGCTCCGACCCCCGGCCGTTCCCGCGCCCGGAGTGGGCGCAGGGCACCACATCGGTCCTGGGCGCCAACGTGCCCAACGACCGGTTCCTGCTCATCGCCAGCGCGGTGGTGGTCCTGGTGTCCGTGCTCGCGTTCCTCCGCTTCACCCGCGTCGGTCTGATCATCCGGGCCGGGGTGGAGAACCGGACCATGGTGACGGCGCTGGGCATCGACGTCCGCAAGGCGTTCACCCTCGTCTTCGCGATCGGAGGGGCCTTCGCGGCCCTCGCCGGGGCGCTCGGCGGCATCTACCTGGGGTCCATCTCCCCCGGGCAGGGCACCTCCCTGCTGATCTTCGCCTTCATCGTGGTGGTCATCGGCGGCATGAGCTCGATCACCGGCACGGCCGCCGCCGCGGTGCTGGTCGGCCTGGTGCAGCAGTTCGCGAACTACTACGCCGCGAGCGGGGTGGGTGACCTGTCGGTGGTGCTGCTGCTGGCGGTGGTCCTCCTGGCCCGTCCCAGCGGCCTGACGGCGAGGTTGGCGTGAAGGACGGGGCCGTGAACCGGAAGAACGCGCGGCGGCTCGCGCCGCTGGTGGTGCTGGTAGTCCTGGCGCTGCTGCCCTACTCGACCCTGGACCTGCCGGGGATCTTCGACGGGGTCCTCAACAGCCCCGGCACGCTGCAGCTGCTGGCGCTGTGCCTGGTGTTCGGCGGGGTCGCGCTCTCGTTCGACCTGCTCTTCGGCTTCACCGGGCTGCTCTCGTTCGGGCACGCCCTCTACTTCGCGGCCGGCACGTACGGGGCCAACCTGCTGCTGACGGAGCTCGGCTGGGGGCTGGGTGCGGCGGTCGCGGCGACGACCGTGCTCGGCATCGTGCTCCCGCTGGTGATCGGCAGCGTGGCGCTGCGGGTCTCCGGCATCGCCTTCTCCATGGTCACCCTGGCGACCGCCCAGGTCGGGTCGATCATCGTGCTGCAGGACCCGGGTGGGCTCACCGGCGGCGAGGAGGGGCTGGCGGTCGACCGCACCCCGATCCCCGACGCGTTCGTCGGCGTCTTCAACACCGTGAACAAGTACTGGCTGGCGCTGGCCTACCTGGTGCTGGTGTACGCGGTGGTCACCTGGGTGACCCGATCCCGGGCCGGGCGGGTCTGGCAGGCGATCAGGGAGAACGAGCGCCGAGTGGAGGTGCTGGGCCTGCGGCCGTACCGCTTCAAGCTGCTGGTGTTCGTGCTGGCCGGGCTGCTGGCCACTCTCGGCGGCATCGTGCACCTGCTGCTGCTGGGCGGTTCCACGCCCCGGGTGACCACCGCCGACTTCACCATCGGTCTGCTGGTCATGGTGGTGCTCGGCGGCGCCGGCAGCCGGTGGGGCGCGGTGCTCGGCGGCGTGCTCTACACCTACTTGGACAGCCGGCTGACTGCCCTGGCCGCCTCCCCGGCGGTCCAGGACCTCCCCGCCTGGCTGCGGGTGCCGTTGTCCGAACCCCTGTTCATCCTCGGGACCCTCTTCGTCCTCGTCGTCCTCTTCGTGCCCGGCGGCATCGCCGGGCTGGTGGACCGGCTGGGCGCGCGACGCCGCGGCCGCCGCCGCGAGGCCGAGGACCCGCCGCCCGGCCGGGCGGTGGAGCGGCTGCGGGACGAGATCGGTGCCGGGGTCGGCGGGAGCCGACCCCACGACGGGGTCTGACTGAGGACCGACTCTCCCGACGCCTCGGACCAGGAACCCCCTGCCCGACGGGCGGGTGCTCCGCTACGCCAGCAACCGGTCGCAGACGTCGATCAGCCGCTGCCGCAGGACGGCTCCCCGGGCGGCGAACCCGCGCTGCCCGGCCACGTACTCGGCCTTCCCCTCCGGCGTCTCGATCGGGACGGGCGGATAGCCGTGGTCGCGCAGGTCGTACGGCGAGGCCCGCATGTCCAGCTCCCGGATCGCAACGGCCAGCTCGAAGCAGTCGACGACCAGCTCGCCCGGGGTGGCGGGGCTGAGCTTGTAGGCCCACTTGTAGAGATCCATGCCGGCGTGCAGGCAGCCCGGTTGCTCGAGCTGCGGCTGGTTCTCGCGGGTGGGCTGCAGCCGGTTGCGCGGCACGGCCGGTGGGGTGAAGAACCGGAAGGCGTCGTAGTGGCTGCACCGCACCGGGTGCGCCTCGACGACGGCGTCGGTGCCCTCCTGGCCGAGGCGGAGGGGGATCGGGTGCCGGGTCCCGCTGTCCCGGTAGACCATCGCCCACTCGTGCAGGCCGAAGCACCCGGTGAACGCCGGGCGGGCGGCGGTCGCCACGAGCAGCCGCCGGACGAAGCGCACGGTGTCGCCGCGGTCGGCCAGGAAAGCAGCGACATCGAGCCGCACGGTCGCGCCGTCGGTCACGTACCAGCGCCGACCCCCGTGCGGCGCGGGGGCGGCGAGCGCGACGTCCGGGCCGGGGTGCCAGCGGCGGAGCCGGCCGGGCGTCTCGGAGTAGTAGGTGAACAGGAAGTCCAGCACGGGGTGGGTCTCGCCCCGGAGGCGGCGGTCGCGGTGGGGGACAGCCCACCGGTCCACGCGTTCCTCGTGCGAAGCGGCCCGCGCCTGCCACTCCTCGACCGGCAGGACCGGCAGCTGGGCGAGGGTCGGCTGCACCTGCCCAGGGTAGGGCTCGGTCAGCCGGGGCCGACGTGGGTCAGCCGGTGCAGGCGGAGGGCCAGCTGGACCTCCAGAGCGCGGGCCGGGGAGGACCACTCGCGACCGAGCAGCCGGCCGATCCGGTCCAGGCGCTGGGTGACGGTGTTGACGTGCACCTGCAGGCTCTCCGCCGCCCGTGCTGGTGAGCCGCCCGCCGCGAAGAACGCCTCCAGGGTTCCTTCCAGGTCCGTGCCGCGCTTCGCGTCGTACTCGAGCACGGGGGCCAGCGTCGCCCGCACGAAGGCGGGCACGTCGCGCCCCTCACCGACCAGCAGGCCGAAGAAGCCCAGCTCGTCCGCGCTCGCGGAGCCCCCCGCGCGGCCGAGCGCCACCAGGGTCGCCGCGCAGCGCGCCGCCTCCGCGTGCGCCGCGGCCACGGCACCAGGGCCGACGGCCGGTCCGGCGGCGCCGACGGTGACCGCGCCGGCACCGGCGGCCCCGAGCTCCCGATGGACGACGGCGGCCGCGGGGCCGGGATCCTGGCCGGGCAGGCAGAGGACGACGCAGCCACCGTGCAGGCCGGCGAGCCCGCCCCGGGTCGCCGCCAGGTGGGCCGCGGTGGCCAGGGCCCGCGGCCGGCACCGCGCCTCGACCCGGGCGACGACGACGGCGTGCGCGCGGTCCAGATCCGCACCCAGCCTGCGGGCGCGCTCCCGCAGCCCGTCGGGATCACGGAGACCGGGGTTCAGGAGCTCCTCGAGCAGCTCCCCGCGCACCCGGTTCTCCGCCTCGCCCGCCGTCCGGCGGATGAGCAGCAGCAGGGCGGTCACGAGCGCGGCGCGCTCCAGGATGCGCTGGTCGGAGTCGGCCAGCTCCTCCTCGCGGTGCAGCACCAGCCCGCCCAGCAGCTCGCTGTCCACCGTCACGGCTGCGGTCCACCAGGTGCCGTCCTGCACCGTCCGTCCGGTGGCGCGGGCCAGGGTGAGCGCTCCGGCGGGGTCGGGCGGCAGCGCGGTCGCCGAATCGGCACCGGGCGAGGCGGCCCGGCCTTCCTCGTCGAGCACGGTGATGCTGCCCCCGAGGGCCTCCGTCACCGCCGCGGCGACGTCCTCCACCCCGCCGCCGCGCAGGACCACGTCGATGAAGCGGTCGTGGGCGCCGGCCGCCCGCTCCACCGACGCTGTGTGGGCGCGCAGCCGCCGGGTGGCCGCGGACAGCTCGTCCAGCGCCGCCCTGGTCTCCTCGAGGAGCCGGGCGTTGTCCAGGGCGATCGCGGCGTGGGCGGCCAGCGACCCCAGGAGGGACACCTGCGACCGGTCGAAGGTGCGCTCGGCGCGGTCGGCGGCGAACAGGACGCCGACGACCTGGGCGCCGCGGACGAGGGGCACCCCGAGGATCGCGACGAGCCCCTCGTCGTGGACGCCGTCGTTGATCTCGGTGGTGTGCCGGAACCGCGGGTCGGTGAAGTAGCTCGACGTCGCGTACGGCGCGGCGGTCTGGGCGACGAGCCCACCCAGCCCGACCCCCATGGGCAACCGCAGGCCCTGGAACCGGGCCGAGACCGAGCCGTCGGTGACCCGCATGTAGGTGTCCCCACGCAGGGGGTCGTTCAGGGTCAGGTAGGAGACGTCGCTGCCCAGCAGCTGCCGGGCGCGCCGGACGATGGCGGTCAGCACGGAGTCGACGCCGCGCAGCGCCGCGAGGTCGTTCGCGGTGTCGAAGAGGGCGGTGAGTTCGGACTCCCGGCGGCGCCGGGCGGCGAAGGCCTCGCGCACCTCGAGCGCCAGCAGCTTGAGCCGCTCCAGCCCGGCCAGCTCGTCGGCGTTCGCCCCAGCCGCCCGTGCCCGGACCAGGGGGCGTTCGTACTCGATCGCCGCGGCATCGCCGAGCAGCAGCTCGAAGTACTCGGCGGCCCACCCCGCGGCCGGACGCGGGGCGCCACCGGTGGGAGGCGGGGCCGCAGGCTGGGACACGACCGGCATTCTGGCCGGTCGGGCGCTCACCGCGCGCTCCACCCGCCGTCCATCACGAGGGAGGTGCCGGTGACCGAGGCCGCGGCGGGCGAGCACAGCCAGGCGACCGCGTCGGCCACTTCCGCGGGCTCGATGAGCCGCTTCACCGCGGCCGGTGCCAGCATCACCTGCTCCACGACCTGGTCCTCGGACAGGCCGTGCGCCTGCGCCTGCGCGGCGATCTGCCCCTCCACCAGCGGGGTCCGCACGTAGGCGGGGTTCACGCAGTTCGACGTGATGCCCCGGGCGGCGCCCTCCAGCGCGATGACCTTGGACAGCCCCTCGAGGCCGTGCTTCGCCGCCACGTAGGCGGCCTTGTAGGGGGAGGCGCGCAACCCGTGGACCGAGCTGATGTTGACGACGCGGCCCCAGCCGCGGTCGTACATGTGCGGGAGGGCACCGCGGACGAGCCGGAAGGGCGCCTCCAGCATGAGCCGCAGGATGTGGGAGAACCGGTCGACCGGGAACTCGTGGACCGGTGCGACGTGCTGCAGACCGGCGTTGTTGACCAGGATGTCCACGGCCAGGTCGAGGCGGTCCACGGCAGCGAGGTCGGACAGGTCGGCCGTGACCGCCGTGCCGCCCACGTCTCCGGCCACGGCCCGGGCGCCCTCGGCGTCGCGGTCGACGACCACGACGTCGGCGCCGTCGGCGGCCAGCCGGACGGCGCAGGCCCGGCCGATCCCCGATGCGCCGCCGGTGATGAGTGCCCGCCGCCCGACCAGGGGACCGTTGACCGCCATGGTGGGAACGCTAGGCCCACGGTGCGACATGCCCCACGGTTGTGGCGCACACAGCAGGCGCCCACCTGGTGGTGCGAGGGCACACTCGCGGCAGGGTTCGCGACCCGGCTGGAGACTTCCTCAGTCCGACTCGTTGCCCGGGCGGGCGACCGAGTCGTCGCGCTGCGCGTCCTCGTCCGTGGTCAGCTGCACGTCGTCGTCCTGCCGGGCGGGCGTGGAGGCGTCGTCGGCGGTGTCGGGGGACTCCCGGTACCCGGTCGGCTGGGATTCGCTCATCGGCCGTCGTCTCCTGATCGTTCGGTGGGGCCGGTGACCTCGCCGGAGGCGCCGGCCCGGGTGGCGCGGGCGACGTCGCCGTCCGCGCGGGCCGGCAGGTCGTCACCCTGGGCGGCGTCCCGCTCCAGGGCCTGCTCGCGCGTGAGGGGGACGTCGTCGACCGAGGACGTCAGGTCGCTGTTGGCGCCGGTGCCCGACGCGGTCGGTACGTCTTGCTGGATGCGGTCGCTGCCCTGGGGATCGGTCATGCCGGCCTCCTGTCCATCGGCTGTCCTCCCGCCCATGCCCGGCATCGCCCCCGCGAAACGGCCGAGGCCGCCTCCCGGTGGGGGAGGCGGCCTCGGCTGCGGTGCGGAGCCGGTGTGGACCGGTCGTGGGCCCAGAGGGTCCCCGACCGGGACATGGGCAACGGCTCCACGTAGACGGGAACGGCTCTTGGCCGCGGTGCCGTCCGGAGGACGGCAGAGTGCTCAGAAGCAGTTCTCGTCGACCTCCATGAGGGCGTTGTCGGTGTTCTCGACGATGGCCCGCTCGGCGGTCAGCTTCGGCAGCACCTGGCCGGCGAAGAACCGGGTGGCGGCCAGCTTGCCCTCGTAGAAGTGGCGGTCCTTCTCGCTGACCTCGCCGGCCAGGGCGGCGAGCGCCACCTCGGACTGGCGGATCAGCAGCCACGCGGTGACCAGGTCGCCCGTGGCCAGTAGCAGCCGGGAGGTGTTCTGCGCGACCTTGTACAGGGAGGCCATGTCCTCCTGCGCGGCGGTCAGGTGGCCGAACATCGCGGTGAGCATGCCCTGGACGTCGGAGAGCGCGGTGCCCAGCAGCGCCCGCTCCTCCTTGAGCCGGCCGTTGCCGACCTCGCCGTCCACCGTCGCCTGGATCTGCCCGGCGAGCCAGGTCAGCGCGACCCCGCCGTCCTTGACGATCTTGCGGAAGAAGAAGTCCTGGCCCTGGATCGCCGTGGTGCCCTCGTAGAGGGTGTCGATCTTGGAGTCGCGGATGTACTGCTCGATCGGGTAGTCCTGCAGGTAGCCGGAGCCGCCGAGGGTCTGCAGCGACTCCTGGGTCAGCAGCTGGGTGGCGCGCTCGGAGCCGAAGCCCTTCACGATCGGCAGCAGCAGGTCGTTGACCCGCTCCGCCAGCTTCGCCTGCTCGCTGTCGGCCTCGCCCGCCGCCGCGGCCTCTGTGACCTGGTCGCGGAAGCTCGCCGCGTACAGGTACAGGGCCCGCATGCCCTCGGCGTAGGACTTCTGCAGCATCAGGGAGCGGCGCACGTCCGGGTGGTGGGTGATCGTGACCCGCGGGGCGTCCTTGGACGTGGCGGTGAGGTCCGCGCCCTGGACCCGGGTCTTCGCGTAGTCCAGCGCCACCTGGTAGCCGGCCGAGAGGGTGGCGATGGCCTTGGCGCCCACGAACATGCGGGCGTGCTCGATGACCTTGAACATCTGCGCGATGCCGTCGTGCACCTCGCCGACCAGCCAGCCCTGCGCCGGGACCGGTCCGTCGCCGAAGGTGAGCTCGCAGGTGGTGGAGACCTTGAGCCCCATCTTCTTCTCGACGTTGGTGACGTAGGCGCCGTTGCGCTCGCCGAGCGCCCCGGTCTCGAGATCGACGTGGAACTTGGGGACGACGAACAGCGACAGCCCCTTGGTGCCGGCCCTCGCGCCCTCGGGGCGAGCCAGGACCAGGTGGATGATGTTGTCGGACAGGTCGTGCTCGGCCGACGTGATGAACCGCTTCACGCCGTGGATGTGCCACGAGCCGTCGGGCTGCTGCACGGCCTTCGTCGTGCCGGCGCCGACGTCGGAGCCCGCGTCGGGCTCGGTGAGCACCATGGTGGCGCCCCACTTGTGCTCGAGCATGAGCTCGGCCAGGCGCTTCTGGTCCGGCGTGCCCAGCTCGTCGAGGATCGCGGCGAACGCGGCGCCCGAGCCGTACATGAAGACCGCCGGGTTGGCGCCGAGGATCATCTCGAAGGCGGCCCAGGTGAGGACGTGCGGAGCGCCGAAGCCGCCGAGGTGCTCGGGCAGGTCGAGGCGGTACCACTCGCCGTCCTCGACGGCCTGGACCGACTTCTTGAACGACTCGGGCAGCGCCACCGAGTTCGTGGCGGGGTCGAACACCGGCGGGTTGCGGTCGGCGTCGACGAAGGAGGCCGCCACGGGTCCCTCCGCCAGCCGGCGCACCTCGCCGAGGATCCCGCGGGCGGTGTCGGCGTCCATCTGCTCGAACGGGCCGGTGCCGAAGCGGTCCTTGGTGTCCAGGAACTCGAACAGGTTGAACTCGAGGTCCCGCAGGTTGGCGGTGTAGTGCGTCATGGCGCTCAGGCTCCCGTGCTCCGGCCGGCGTACGGCGTCGTGCTACTCACGAGTAACAAACGCTATTACTCGCGAGTAGCAACGGCAAGCACCAGGTGCCCGGACACGTTCCGGGCACCGCGTCTGACCCGGAAGGGTCAGCGCTTGCGGCGCCGGGCGCGGAGCACCGCGCCGGCCAGCCACACCAGCAGGCCGCCCAGCGCCGCCGCGACGAGCAGGGCCACCACCAGGGGGCCCTCGACGTCGGTGAAGACGAGGCTGATCTGCACCGACTGGCCGTTGAAGATGACGAACAGCACCAGCACCACGGTGACGAAGATCAGCAGCGCGAGCGCCAACCCCCGCCCGATGGTGCGCCCGGTGTGCCGCTCCCGCGTCGGCGTCGGCGTCGGTTCGGCCCGGCCGGCGGGCTCTGCGGGTCCGGCCGCGCGGTCGCCGGCGGCGGGGGAGCCCAGGCCGACGCTGAGCGGGTCTCGCGCGTCGGCCGGCTCCCGCCCGGGGCCGGTCACCGGGCGTCCGGTTCGGTGTCGGCGGGCGGGTAGGCCGGTCCGGCGATGCCGTCCGCCGGCCCTTCGGTGGCGCCCAGGGAATCGCGGTCCTCGCCGGGCGCCTTCTCCGCGCCGAGCGGCTCGGCCTCGCGGTCGGCACCCGCGTTGTTCGCATCCGGCATGGTCATGGGCCGGTTCTGCCCCTGAGTGGGCGGGTGGAAACCACTCGCCACTGCCCCGCCCGCGCGTGCGCGGCACGGGTGCCCGTTCAGTCCGCCAGCGCGGGACCCGCCTCGTGGGCGGGGTGGCCGGCGGTGCGCTCGCGCTGCTTCATCCGGGCCTCGAACACGTGCCGGTCACCTCCGGCGAGCTCCTCCCGGGCGCGAGCGTCGAACGCGCGGAAGGCGCCCCAGTAGTTCTCGTCGAAGTCCTCGACGATCTGGAAGGTCCACCGGTCGGCGATGACGTTGCGGCCGACGAGGTCGCGGTCGAGGTCCTCGGCGAGGCGGGTCGCGCCGGCCCTGCCGAACAGCTCGACGGACTCCTGCAGCAGCCGGTCGGCCTTGCCGGTCAGCTGGTGGAACGCGTACAGGAAGCCGCGTGCCTGGTCGACGGTCTCCAGGGCCTCGGACAGCTTGCCGAGCGCCTCCACCGTCGTGTCGTCGAGGTCGGGCCGGGTGCGGTCGGTGCTCACCCGCCCATCCTGCGGTCAGGCGCGGGCGACCGCGATCTCGATCAGCCGCTCGGCCAGCTGCCGGCCGTGGGCGGCGGGGCCGTCGGGCCCCAGGAGACCGCCGGAGAGGTACATGCCGTCGATGATCAGGTGGATCTGCGCGGCGAGGTCCTCCCCGTCGCCCGGCACGATCTCGTCGGCCAGCCGCTCCAGGCGGGCGTGCAGCTCGAACTTGTAGTCGGCCGCCGCGCTGCGGGCGGGGTGCTGCGGGTCGTCGTACTCGCTGCTGACGTTGGTGAACGGGCAGCCGCGGAACCCGGTGCGGGTGACGTCGCGCTCGACGGCGTCGACGACCGAGAGCAGCGCCGCGCGGGGATCGCCCTCCAGCCGGTCCAGCTCGGCGTCGATGAAGGCCAGCACGGTGGCTGCCTTGCGGCTGAGGTAGGCCCCGACGAGGTCGTCCTTGCTCTTGAAGAGCCGGTAGACCGTCATCTTGCCCAGGCCCGTCTCGCGGACCAGCTCGTCCATGCCCACGCTGCGGGAGCTGCGGCCGGCGAAGAGGCGCTCGGCGGTGTCCAGCACGATCGCCTGCCGCTCGGCGCGGCTGCGGCGAACCGGTGCCGAGGCGTCGTCGGCGGCGGTGAGGGGCAGGGCGGCGGTCACGTCTGCGATGGTGCCCCAGGACGTGACGGAGCAGTTCGCGGCACGCCGACCCTGATCGCTCTGGGTGACGAGGGGCGCCCGGGTTTCCCGTGGCACCGGGGAGCGGTGGTGCCGGTGTGGCGCAGTAGCGTCACCGAGCGTGAGCGCGGCGGCTCAGTTCCGGCGGGTGCGACGCGGGTTGGCCAGCAGCCGGGCGACGGCCCGCGCCGAGGACTCGGCAGAGTCGGTCCGCGATCGGTCGGCCGACTCGTCGGTGGTCCGGGTGTGCAGCACGTTGTCCTCCATGCGCCGTTGCGTGCCCGTGCCCTCGTTGCGGGAAACCGGCACGCGGCGCACCGGGGTGAGACGTCGCTCACCCCGTGGACCGGTCAGAGCGCCGGTCAGGTGTCGGGGGTGTCGGCCCCCCCGCTCGCGGCGTCGCTGCGGCCCTCGGCCGGCTCCTCGGGGTGCGGCGTCCGGCCGCTGCCCGCCTGCTCGCCGGCCGGGTCGCCCTCGGCGCGCTCGGCGCTGTGCGGCGTGCGCTGGGATTCGCTCATCGCGGGTCCTCCTCGGATCGGGTCGGGGAGCGGTGTGCCCGGTCCGCCGGCGGGGAAACCGCGGGCCCGCCGACCGGGGTGGCCGGGGGCACGCGGAGCAGCAGCTCGCGCACGGCGTCGTGGTCGGGGAGGGCGCCGCGCGCGCCGGGACCGGTGGTGGAGGACGCGGCCGCCGCGACGGCGTGCCGGACGGCGTCGGGGAGGCCGGCGCCGTCGGCCAGCGCCTGCCCGAGGGCGCCGCAGAAGCAGTCACCGGCACCGGTCGTGTCGACCGGTGTCACCGGGGGCGGCGCCTGCAGCAGCGCCGGCCCCTCCGCGGGCACGACGAGGGCGCCACGCGCGCCGAGGGTGACCACGACGGCGCCCGCCGTCACCCGGCGGGCCAGCCCCGCGAGCTCGGCGGGCGAGCGCTCACCGGGTTCGGCACCGGCCAGCTGCACCAGCTCGTGCTCGTTCGGGACGAGCACGTCGACCCGCTCCAGCAGGGCGGCCGGCAGCGGCACCGGGGGAGCCGGGGTCAGCACGACGGTGCCGGTCGCCGTCCGGGCCGCCGCCTCGACCGCCGGCAGCGGCACCTCCAGCTGCAGGAGCACCACGCGGGCCGACCGCACCGACGGCACGTCGACGTCGGCGGGGCTCAGCTCGGCGTTGGCCCCGGGCACGACCACGATCAGGTTCTCTCCGCTGCCCTGCTCCACCGGGATGGTCGCGGTGCCGGTGGGCGTGCCGATCGTGCGCAGCACCCGGCTCACGTTGACCCGGGAGGAGGCGAGCGCGGCCAGCTGCCGGTCGCCGGCCGGGTCGTCGCCCACCCGGCCCACCATGTGCACGCCGCCGCCGAGGATCCCCGCCGCCGCGGCCTGGTTGGCGCCCTTCCCGCCCGGGGCGAGCGCGGCGGCCCGGGCGACGACCGTCTCGCCGCGGCGCGGCAGCCGGTCGACGGAGACCAGCACGTCCTCGTTCAGGCTGCCGACGACGGTGACGGACACGCAGGACCTCCGGAGGGCTGGGCGAGGGGTACCGGACGGCCGTTTCCCGCGGCCGGCGCGACGGTACCGGGAGGACGACGAGCGGAGGAACCATGGCGAGCGACGACCCCGACACGATCCGGCGGGAGTTCGGCGAGGCGGTGAACATGACCGCGGCCGAGCTGGAGCGGTGGCTGGCGAGCGAGGAGTCGCAGGCCGTGGGGCAGAAGGACGGCGACGGCGAGTCCACCGGCCACGCCTCGGGCCGGCGCATCGTGGACCTGCTGCGCACGAAGAAGGACGACCTGACCGACGACGACCTCGCCCACATGCGGAAGGTCCACGGCTACGTGCAGCGGCACCTGGCCCAGGAGCCGGCGAAGGAGGACGTCGAGACGTCGAAGTGGCGGTACTCGCTGATGAACTGGGGCCACGACCCGCTCAAGAAGGGCTAGCCCTCCGTGCGATCCACCCCGCTGACCCGCAACGACCCCGCCCAGTACGACGAGCTCGCCGACCAGTGGTGGCAGCCCTCCGGAGGCTTCGCCGCGCTGCACTGGCTCGCTGCCTCCCGGGCCGAGCACATCCCACCGGCGAGCGGCCCGGGGGCGCTGCTGGTCGACCTCGCCTGCGGTGGGGGGCTGATGGCCCCGCACGCCGCCCGGCTCGGGTACCGGCACGTGGGGGTGGACCTCGGGCTGGAGGGGCTGCGGACCGCGCGGGCGCACGGGGTGCTGCCGGTGCGCGGCTCGGTGCTCGCCGTCCCCCTGGCCGACGGCTGCGCGGACGTCGTCGTCGCCGGCGAGATCCTCGAGCACGTCGAGGACGACGTCGCGGTGCTGGCCGAGTGCGCCCGCCTGCTGCGGCCCGGGGGCGTCCTGGTCGTCGACGCGCTGGCCGCCACGCGGATCGGCCGCTTCCTCATGGTGACGGTGGCCGAGCGGCTCCCCGGTGGCCCGCCGCCCGGCATCCACGACCCGGCGCTCTTCGTCGATCGCGCGCGGCTGCTCGCCGCGGCCGACCGGCTGGGTCTCGAGCTGCGCCTGGTCGGCCTGCGGCCGTCGCTGCGCGACGCGATCGCCTGGCGGCTGGGGCGCCGGGGCTCGGTGCGCATGAAACCGATCCGTTCCACGGCCGTCGTCTTCGCCGGGTACGGCCGGAAGCGGTGAGCGGGCGACGCGACGGCGGCGCACGTACCGTCGAAACCATGATCCCGAGCAGGTCAGCCGTGGGGCCGCGATCGTGACCGCCGCCGTCCTCACCGGGGCGGGCAGCGCGCTGCCCACCACCCTGGACCAGGAGGCCGCCTGGGACGGGTTCTTCGGCACCCACTACGAGGGGGTGCGCGCCGCCCGCCGGATCTTCCTCGGGGCCGGCGTGCGCCGCCGGCACGCGGTGGCCAACCCCGTGGACGAGGACCTCAGCGGCTGGAGCACCGGGGCGCGGATGGCGCGGTACGTCCAGGAGGCCCTCCCGCTGGGCAAGCAGGCCGTCGCCGGGGCGCTGGACTCCGCCGGGCTGGCGCCCGGGGACGTGGGGCTGTTCACCGTCGCCACCTGCACCGGCTACGCGACGCCGGGGCTGGACATCCGCCTGGCCAGCGACCTCGGCATGCCGGCCGGGCTGCAGCGGCTGCTGGTCGGCCACATGGGCTGCTACGCGGCGATCCCGGGCCTCGCGGCCGTCGGCGACTTCGTCACCGCGCGGTCCCGGCCGGCGGTGCTGCTGTGCTGCGAGCTGACCAGCCTGCACGTGCAGCCGGCCCAGGCCGATCTCGAGCAGGTCGTCGCGCACGCGCTGTTCTCCGATGCCGCGGCGGCCGTGGTCGTCGAACCCGGCGCCGGGCGCGGGCGCCGGATCGCCGGGGTCGTCGCGCGCACCGACGCCTCGACCGCCGACCACATGACGTGGGACGTCACCGACCTCGGGTTCCGCATGGGGCTCTCCCCGCGGGTGCCGGACGTGCTGGCGCGGCACGTGGGGAACGTCGTCGACGAGCTGCTCGCCGGAGCGGGTCTGCGCCCCGAGGACGTCGCGGGCTGGGCCGTGCACCCCGGGGGCCCCCGCATCATCGACGTCGTCCGCGACGAGCTGGGCCTGCGCGAGGAGCAGGTCGCGGCCTCGCGCCGGGTGCTGGCCGAGCACGGCAACTGCTCCTCGGCCACCGTCCTGCTGGTGCTGCAGGAGCTGGCCGACGTCGACGGGCCGGTCGTGGCCATGGCGTTCGGGCCGGGCCTGACCCTCTACGCGGTGCTGTTGCTGCCCGCGTGACCCCTGGTCGCGGAGCGGCGGCGGTCCTAGGCTGCCCTCCCCGGAACCGTGGGAGGGAGGCGGCCGTGGGCGCGTCGCCGCCGGGCGTGCGGGTGTTCCTCGTCGACGACCACGAGGTGGTCCGCCGCGGCGTGGCCGAGGTCCTCGAGGACGACCCCGCCATCACCGTCGTGGGGGAGGCCGGCTCGCGCGCCGAGGCGCTGGCCCGGGCTCCCGCCGTCCGTCCCGACGTCGCCGTCCTCGACATGCGGTTGCCCGACGGGGACGGCGCCACCCTCTGCCGGGAGCTGCGCGCGAGGCTGCCCGGCCTGCGCTGCCTGGTGCTCACCAGCTACGCGGACCGGGCGGCGCGCGACGAGGCGGTGCGCGCCGGCGCGGCCGGGTTCCTGCTCAAGCAGGTGCGCGGCTCGGCGCTGGTGTCGGCGGTGCGCACAGTGGCGGCGGGCGGCGACCTGACCGAACCCGGACCGCCGCCACCGGCGCGGTCCGGCGGTGATCGGCTCGCGACGCTGACCGACCAGGAGCGCGCCGTCCTGGGGCTGATCGGTGAGGGGCTCACCAACCGCCAGATCGGCGAGCGCATGGGGCTGGCCGAGAAGACGGTCAAGAACTACACCAGTCACGTGCTGGCCAAGCTGGGCCTCGAGCGCCGGACCCAGGCCGCCATCCTGGCCACCGAGCTGCGCGACCGCCGGAGCTGAGCCTGCGCCGGTGCGGGTCAGCCGGGGAGTGGCACGACCCAGCGGATCTCCGTCCCCGAGGTCCCGGTGGCGGTCGCCAGCCGGCCACCCCGGCGTTCCGCGCGGTCGGCCAGGTTGGCCAGCCCGCTGCGCACGGTGACCGCCGGCAGCCCGTGCCCGTCGTCGGTGACCACGACGCGCACCTCGTCGGCCAGGGCCACGGTCACCGTCACGCGGGTGGCGCGGGCGTGGCGGACCACGTTGGTGACCAGCTCGCGGACGACGGCGACCACGTCGCCGGCCAGGCCGGGAGGCAGGTCCTCGATCTCGCTGCGCACCCGCAGGTCCGGGCGCACCCCGTGCCCGTCGGTCACCGACCGCACCACGTCGGCGAGCCGTCGCCGCACGGCCGCGGACGAGGAGTCCTCGGCCCCGTGCAGCTCGAAGATCGCCTCCCGGATCCGGGCGATGGTGCCGTCGAGCTCGTCCACGTGCCGCGCGATCCGGTTGGCGACCAGCGGCGCGGAGCCCTCCAGCGAGCGGCCGAGCCGGTCCAGCGCCAGGGCGGTCGCGAAGATCCGCTGCACCACGTGGTCGTGCAGGTCCCGGGCGATCCGGTCCCGGTCGGCCTGCACCTGCAGCCGCTGCTCGCGCTGCTGGCTGCGGACCAGCCGCATCGCCACCGCCGCCTGGGTGACGAACGCCGACGCCGGCTCGAGCACCGCGGGGTCGAACGGTGGCCGCTCCCGCAGCCGCATGGCGACCAGGGTGGTCGGCGGAGACGGTCCACCCAGCGGGAGGTGGAGCGCCGGTCCGTACCGGCCGGCGAGCTCACCGACCAGTGGGGCGCGGGTCGTGCCCGGCACCGGCGTGGCGACGTCGTCCACCAGCAGCGGCGTGCCCGAGCGGTGGGCGTCGCCCAGCCGGGTGCCGGCGAGGGGGATGCGCGCGCCCTCGGTCCGGGTGGCCTCGGGGCCCACGGCGGCGGTCACGACCAGGGTGCCCTCGTCACCGGGCACCGGCGCCAGGATGCCGACGGTGTCGGCGCCGGAGAGCTCGGCGATGCGGGCGGCCGCGGTGCGGAGGACCTCGTCGGCGGGGCGCCCCGACAGCAGCGCCGTCGCGATGTCGGTGCCGGCCTGCGACCAGGCCCGGCGCTGCTCGGCCTGCTCCAGCAGCCGGGCGTTCTCGATGGCCAGGCCCGCCACCGCCGCCATGCCCTCGGAGAGCTCCAGGTCGGCCGCGGTGAACGCGCCCCCGCTGCGCTTCTCGGTGAGGTACAGGTGCCCGAAGACGGAGTCGCGGGCGCGGACCGGGAGGCCCAGGAACGACCGCATCGCGGGGTGCCCCGGGGGGACGCCGACCGAGGCGGGGTGGGTGCGCAGGTCGGCCAGCCGCAGCGGGGTCGGGTCCTCCAGGAGCAGGCCGAGGATGCCGGCGCCCTCGGGCGTGCGGCCGATCCGCTCCTGGGCCCCGGGATCCAGGCCGACCGTGACGAACCGGTCCAGCCCGCGCCCGTCGGGCGTGAGCACGCCCAGCGCGCCGTAGCGGGCGTCGACGTGCCGGGCCGCGACCGCGACGATCTCGTGCAGGGTCGCCTCGAGCCGGCCACCCGAGGCCGCCGCCAGCACCGCGGCGGTGAGGGCCGCGGCGTCGTCGCTCATCGAGCGCACCGGTGGTCGGGCGGGGGCACGGCCTGACCGTAGGAGCGCCGACGGGGCAGGGGAAGCGCTCGGCCCATCGTGCGGCACGGTCGCGTCCCGCCCCAGGGACGAAAGGCCCGGTCCCGTTCCGTGTTCCCCGGCCTGCGCCGGAACGCGTCGAGGCCCCGGTCGATGCGACCGGGGCCTCGGGAGCTCGTGGAGCGGGTGACGAGAATCGAACTCGCACTGTCAGCTTGGGAAGCTGATGTTCTACCATTGAACTACACCCGCGAACAGCGACGAGCCTACCTGGTCGCCTCCCCGCCGCGACAGCCACCTCCGGTCAGCGGCGCATCTCCGCGAGGAATCCGGTCGCCTCCGACCGCAGCTTCTCCGCCATCTGCGACAGCCCGGTGACGTCCTCGTGGCCGGTGTTCAGCGACGCCGAGCCGTCCACCGCGGCGGCGATGCCGCCGACCAGGCCGTTCATCTCGTCGACGGTGGAGCTGACGCTGCTCATGCCGGCGGCGACACCCTCCGACGCCTGGCGGATCTGCTCCACCTGGGCGGTGACCCGCTCGGTCGCGCGGCCGGTCTGGTCGGCGAGGTCCTTGACCTCGGAGGCGACGACGGCGAACCCCTTGCCGGCCTCGCCCGCGCGGGCGGCCTCGATCGTGGCGTTGAGCGCGAGGAGGCGGGTCTGGGCGGCCACCGAGTCGATCAGCGCGATGATCTCCTTGATCTCGGCCGACGAGCGGGTGAGCGAGCTGATCGTGTCCTGCGCGGTGCCCACCTCGGCGCTCGCCGCGGTCGCGGCGGCGGTGAGCCCGGACGCCGATGCGCTGAGCTCGGTGGCGGCCGTCGCCACCTGCTCGGACATCGAGAGCACCACCGACTCGAAGTCGTCGGCCAGCCGCAGCCGGCTGGTCTGCGCGTCGGTGACGCGCCCGGCGGTCGCCTGCATCGCGGTGCGGGCGTCGTTGATGTCGCTGGCGGTGCGGCGGAAGGAGCCGAGCAGGCCGGTGGTGAGCAGGCGGCGGTGGAACCGGCCCTCGGCTGCGGAGCTCAGCGCGGCCGACGACTCGCGGACGAACGCGTCGGAGACGTCGAGCACCCGGTTGAGCGCGTGGTGGAGGGAGACCAGTTCGGGCACCTGCTCGGTGTCGGCGTCGATGCGGCTGCGGGCCTCGAGGTCACCGCGCGAGGCCGCCTCGCACGCCGCCGTCAGCTGCCGGACGAAGCCGCGGTAGAGCGCCAGCTCCGCGGCGTCCGATCGCCGGCCGTGCTCGCCGCGCGTGGTGCGCACGCCCATGTCAGCCCTCCTCGCGGTTGATGATCGACCAGACGAACTCCTCGTAGCTCTGCCCCTGCTCGGCGAGCACCTCGTCGAGGAGCCTGGAGGAGGCCGCGACCGCGCTGCGCGCGTTCGGGTGCCGGCGCTCCTCGGCCAGCAGCCGCTGGTAGAGGGGCAGCACCCGCCGGACGGCGCCCCGGGAGGGCCGCCGGCGGTTGGAGTGGTAGCCGACGACCCTGCAGTGCGCGTCCTTGGAGGGCGTCACGTGCGCCAGTACCCAGTAGTGGCCCCCGTCGGTGGCGAGGTTGTTGATGTAGGCGAACACCTCCTGGCCGGCGCCCAGGGTGTCCCACAGCAGCTTGAACACCGCCCGCGGCATCTCCGGGTGGCGGATCAGGTTGTGCGGCTGGCCGATCACGTCGTCGCGGTCGTAGCCGCTCACCCGCAGGAAGACGTCGTTGGCGTACGTGATCACGCCCCGCAGGTCGGTCTTGGAGACGATCAGCTCGTCGGCGGAGAAGCTCCGCTCGCGGCCGGTGGGGCGCACGGCGTCACGGGCGCCGCGAGGCGCGGCGGTGGCCGGCCGGGTGTCGAGCACGCAGGTTCCCCTCGGTTTCGTTCGATTGCGTCCCGTTCATCGGCAGTCGAGAGGTCCAACGGGACGTGGGGAGGCGACAGCGCGCCGCGGGCAGCCGGCGCCGTTCGCCCGCACGGCGCGCGGACGCGGTTCCCTAGACTCCGCGCCATGCTGCTGAGCGACCGCGACATCACGGCCGCGATCGCCGGGGGACGCCTCGGCATCGAGCCCTACGACCCGGGGCTGGTGCAGCCGTCCAGCATCGACGTCCGGCTGGACCGGTACTTCCGGGTGTTCAACAACGCCCGCTACACCCACATCGACCCGGCGGAGCAGCAGGACGACCTCACGTCGCTGGTGGAGCCCGAGGGCGACGAGCCGTTCGTGCTCCACCCGGGTGAGTTCGTGCTGGGCTCCACGCTGGAGGTCGTCCGCATCCCCGACGACCTCGCCGCCCGGCTGGAGGGCAAGTCCTCGCTGGGCCGGCTGGGCCTGCTCACCCACTCGACGGCGGGCTTCGTCGACCCGGGGTTCTCCGGGCACATCACCCTGGAGCTGTCGAACGTCGCGAACCTGCCGATCACGCTGTGGCCGGGCATGAAGATCGGCCAGCTGTGCCTGTTCCGGCTGACCAGCGCGGCCGAGCACCCCTACGGCTCGGCGGTCTACGGCTCCCGGTACCAGGACCAGCGGGGGCCCACGCCGTCGCGCTCGTTCCGCAACTTCACCCGCGCGGAGACCCGGCGTCCCTAGCCTCGGCGGGCGGGGCGTCGTCGACGTCGGCCGCTGCCGGGACCTCGACGCCGGCGCTCTCCAGCACCTCGGTGGAGCGGCCCGCGGGTGACCAGCCGGGGACGGTGCGCTCCACCTCGTCGTCGACGAACACCTGCCGCGTGGCGATCCACCCGGCGACGGCGAGCACGGCGACGCCGGTGAGGGCGATGACGAACATGCCGTCGTAGCTGCCGGTCACCCCGCGGAGCACGCCCACGAGCAGCGGGCCGGCCCCGGCGATCACGTAGCCGATGCTCTGGCTGACGGTGGAGAGCGCGGAGACGGTCTCGGGCGTGCGCGCGCGCAGGCCGATGAGGGTGAGCACCATCGAGAAGGTGCCCATGCCGACGGCGATGAGGACCATCCACAGCCACGGGGCGACGGTCGGCGCCGTCCAGAGGCCCACCCAGCCGGTCACGTAGCAGGCGATGAAGAGCAGCAGCAGCGGGCGCTGCAGACGCGGCCGGACGGTCAGCGACGGGATGACGGCGCTCAGCGGCAGCCCGACGACGGAGTTCAGGCCCAGGAGGAGACCGGCGGTCGCCGCGCTCAGCCCCGAATCACGCAGGTACTGCGCCGACCAGCCGATGACGACGTAGGCCTGGAGCGCCTGCACGCCGAAGAAGGCGGTGATCGCCATCGCCGTAGGGCTGTGCACGAGGGCCCGCATCCGGACGGCGGTGTGGCCCTCGCGCGACACGTCGGGCGCGGCCGGCAGAGCCAGCCACACCCCCGCCGCGACGAGCGCCGGCAGCGCCCAGACGACGAGTGCCCAGCGCCAGCCCTCCCCCTCGGCGACGTCGGCGATCGGCTGCGAGGCCACCGCCGCGAGGGTCGCGCCCAGCCCCATCGCGGTGCTGTAGGCGCCGATCAGCGGGCCCGTCCGCCCCGGGAAGTGGCGCTTGACGAGCCCCGGAAGCATGACGTTGCCCAGCGCCCCGCCGGCCATGGCCAGCGCCGTGCCGGCGAGGAAGACCGGGAACGCCTCGGCCAGGCTGCGCAGCCCCAGCCCGACGGTCATCGCCACCAGGGCGCCGGCGAGGACGTGCGCGTCGCGGTAGCGCGCCGACAGCGCGGGGCCGGTGAACCCGATGAGCGCGAAGCAGAGCACCGGCATCGTGGTGATGACCCCGGCCAGGCCGCTGGAGATGCCCAGGCCCCGCTCGAGCTCCTCCAGCACCGGGCCGACGCTGGTGACCGCCGTGCGCAGGTTGAGCGCCGTGAGCACGATGGCCACGGCCATCAGCCCGAGACCGCGACGACGGTCGGTGCCGGTGGTGCTGCGTGCGGGGGCGGTGCGGGTCACCCGGAAAGCGTCCTCCGTGACCGGGTGCACACCGCCCCCGGGTGGGTGCGCGGCGCAACCACCGCGGGGTGCACGGCTCCGGAACGGCGACGGCGCGCACCCCGCGGGATGCGCGCCGTCGCACGGCCCCGTCCGGAGGCTCGCCCCGAGCATGCGAGGGGTGAGGAGGACGGGGTCCTTCTTCTACTTCGGGTCGTGATCCGTCGCGGCGGAGTCGAGGCCCACGACGTCGTCGTCCTTCGTGCCGACGTCGGCGCCCTGCTCGGCACCCTGCGCGCCGACGGCGACCGGCTGCATCGAGCGCAGCAGGATCTGGCTGACGTCGAGCACCTCGACGTGCTCGCCGGCCTCGCCGTTCTGCTTCTTGCTGGTCAGCGCGTCGCTGAGCATCGTGATGCAGAACGGGCACGCGGTGGAGATGACGTCGGGATCGAGCTCGAGGGCCTCCTCGGTGCGCTCCATGTTGATCCGCTTGCCGATCTTCTCCTCCATCCACATGCGGGCACCGCCGGCACCGCAGCAGAAGCCGCGGTCCTTGCAGCGATGCATCTCCTGCGTGGACAGGCCCTGGACGGAGTCGAGGATCTCCCGCGGGGGCGTGTAGACCTTGTTGTGCCGGCCCAGGAAGCACGGGTCGTGGTAGGTGACCTTGCGGTCGACCGGGGTGACCGGGGTCAGCCGGCCCTCCTCCACCAGCTTGCCGAGCAGCTGGGTGTGGTGCACGACCTCGTACTCGCCGCCGACCTGCGGGTACTCCCGCCCCAGCGAGTTGAAGCAGTGCGGGCAGGTGGCGACGATCTTGCGGGTGCCCGGCACCCGGCCCTCGAAGACGCCGTTGAGGGTCTCGACGTTCTCCATGGCCAGCTGCTGGAAGAGGAACTCGTTGCCCATGCGGCGGGCCGGGTCGCCCGAGCAGGTCTCGCCGTTGCCGAGCACGGCGAACTCGACGCCCGCGGTGTGCAGCAGCTCGGCGACCGCCTTGGTGACCTTCTTGGCGCGGTCGTCGACGGCGCCGGCGCAGCCGACCCAGAACAGGTACTCGACCTCGTGGGGGAGCGGGCCGTCGGCGACGCGAACCTCGAAGTCCATCTCCTTGATCCAGTCCTCGCGGACGTTGCCGCCCATGCCCCACGGGTTCCCGCGCTTCTCGAGGTTGGTCATCATGACCCCGGCCTCGGACGGGAAGTTGGACTCGATCAGCACCTGGTAGCGGCGCATGTCCTGGATGTGGTCGACGTGCTCGATGTCCACCGGGCACTGCTCGACGCAGGCGCCGCAGTTGGTGCAGCTCCACAGGACGTCGGGGTCGATGACCCCGCCCTCCTCGAGGGTGCCGACCAGCGGGCGGTGCGCCTGGGCGTCGTTGGTGCCCTCGATCCGGGCGTAGCCCGACGCCCAGACCTGCTCGTCGCTGGGCTTGAGGAGGTCGTAGTCGGGCGCGGACTCCGACGCCGTCTTCTCACCGAGCAGGTACGGGGCCTTGGCGTACAGGTGGTCCCGCAGGTCCATGATCACCATCTTCGGCGACAGGGGCTTGCCGGTGTTCCAGGCCGGGCACTGGCTCTGGCACCGCCCGCACTCGGTGCAGGTGGTGAAGTCCAGCATCCCCTTCCAGGTGAAGTCCTCGATCTTGCCGCGGCCGAAGACGTCGTCCTCGCCCGGGTCCTCGAAGTCGATCGGCTTGCCGCCGGAGGTCATGGCGGGCAGCGGGCCGAGCGCCGGGGCGCCGTCGGCCTCGCGCTTGAAGTAGATGTTGAAGAAGGCGCTGAACCGGTGCCAGGCGACACCCATGTTGAGGATGCGGCTGATGACCACCAGCCAGGTCAGCGACACCACGATCTTGATGAAGGCGACGATCGAGACGACGTCGGGGTTGTCCGGAAAGAGGTTCGACGCCAGGCTCGCGAACGGGTGCGACCAGGTCGGGGCGTCGTCCAGGCCGGAGGCGACCTTGGCCGCGCGGATGCTGAGGATGCTGATGCCGACGATCAGGACGACGGCCTCGACGAAGTAGCCCCGGCCCTCGTTGGACCCGGCGAAGCGGCTCCTGCGGCCCTGCCGGCGCGGGTGGTCGAGCTGGCGCCGGACGATCAGGTAGATGATCCCGAGGATCGTGCCGGCGCCGATCAGGTCGACGAAGAGGCTCCAGATCGCCCACTCGCCGATGAGCGGCAGGTGGAAGGCCGGGTTCCACACCTCGCCGAACGCCTCGACCAGCGTCAGGAACAGGCCGTAGAAGCCGACGAAGACGAACCAGTGGGCAACGCCGATGGTCGACCACTTCAGCATCCGGGTGTGGCCGATCGACTCGACCACCAGCGTCTTCAGCCGGCTCTTGACCGGGCCGAAGCGGGTGCCGTCGGGCTGGCCGGTGCGGATGATCCGCACCATCGCCCGGACGGCCCGGTAGGCCATCACGGACGCCACGATCAGGAACAGGACGCTGATAGTCCCCAGGACGATCTGCAGCGGGCCCGTCATGTTTTCCCCTCCCGTACGCCTGGCGGCGTCGGTCGTCTCCCGCCGGCCACGCGGGCGACGGGGCTGTGTGTGGTGCGCGCCCCGGTGCACCGGCCGGTGGGCCGGCGCCCGGAACGCATGCGGGCAGGCGCAGCCCGCACTCCAGGGCACGATAGCGGGCGCGCTCAGAGGCTACTCGCCGGTAACCCTGGGCGCGGCGCCGCGGATCGGCGAGCCCGGCCGAGGCGCTCCGCCCAGGGGTGACCCGTGACACGTCCCGTCGTCGTCCACCGATGTGCGACGTGACTGCAGCGTCCCTCCCCGCCACCTGGGTTCGCCGACCCGGGCCCGCGGCTGTCAGCTCAGGCCCGTGCCGCGGGGGTGGGTGTCGCCACCTCCGGCCCGCGCCCGCCGCCTGAGCGTTGTACGCCTGGGCTCGCGGCTACGGGCTTGGGCTGCTCAGCCCGCGCGCACCCGACCTCGCGCACGGGGGGTGGCGGTGAAGCGGCGTCCCGTGGGCGCCGGTGCTGCCAGGAGTTCGCGCAGCCGTGCTTCGACGCGGGGCCAGTCGCGGTCGACGTCCTCGTCGGCCACCCGGATCACGCGGACGCCCAGCGCCCGGAGTTCGTCCTCCCGCCGCTTCTCCTCCCAGAGCACCTGCGCCGGTGTCCGACCGCGCCACGGGTCTGTGTACTTCACCTTCCCGTCGAACTCGACCGCGACGGCGGCCGCTCCGAACCAGGCGTCGACCACTCCGACGAGGCGCCCCTCCGTCCGGATCTCCACCTGGAGCTCCGGCGCCGGAAATCCCGCCCCGAGGATGCGCAGGCGGCCCCGCGTCTCCAACGGCGATTCGGCGCGCCCGTCGGCGAGGGCCACCGCGCGGGCGGCGCGGCGGGCGCCCGGCCACCTCTGGAGCGCCGCCGCTCCCTGGGTGAGCTGCTGCACAGTGATGCGCTTCCGGAGCAGTGCGGCGTCCAGTGCGACCACCGCATCGTCGAGCGGCCACCGGCGCACCACGTCGAGCAGGGTGCGAGCGGTGGTGGTCACGCGGAGCAGCCCCTCGGAGGTGACGTCGTCCGGCCCGAGCGGCGCCTGGGTGATGCGGTAGCCCCGTCCCTGCCGGGACAGCCCGGGGTCGGTCAGGCGGATCGGACCCGCGGTGGAGCGCCTCGGGACCGGCAGCTCCCAAAGGTGTGCGGCCGTCTCGTGGCTCAGCGCCACGGTCGGGCGGTCGAGCTCCAGCAGGACGGCGAGGCACTCCAGCCGGTGGCGGGTGCCGTCTGTCGTCGCCGAGCGGACGGCTTCGGCCGTGGCGTAGACGCCGCGACGGAGGCGGACCCAGGTGCCCGACGAGAGGAGGCGGCGGATCTCGGGGTGGTCGTAGCCGGCGCGGCGGGCGTCCCGCGCGGTGAACAGGCCCAGCTGGCGCTCGGCGGCGGCGCGGAGGAGCGGGTGCACCGGTGCAGTGTCGAGCGTGCGCGGCGGTCGCGGTGGGTGGGCGGCGGATCTGTGGATCACTGCGCGGACCGCCACGGGCTTGTGGGTGCCACCCCAGCGTCGTGCCGCTGAGGGCGCGGCCACGAGGCTGGGGTGACGCGGCGAGGGAACGTGTGACGCGGGGCCCGGGAACACCGCCGCGCAGCTTGCCGTTACGGTGGACAGGAAAGTTGAGCGCACCACGCGCAATGCGGTCGCGCTCGGCTCCTCGCACGGACCAGTACCACCCCCAGCACACGGAAGAGAGGCCATCTCCCATGGCTCGAGCGGTCGGTATCGACCTCGGCACCACCAACTCCGTCGTCACCGTCCTCGAGGGCGGTGAGCCGACGGTCATCGCCAACTCCGAGGGTTCGCGCACCACCCCCTCGGTCGTGGCCTTCGCCAAGAACGGCGAGGTCCTCGTCGGGCAGTCGGCGAAGAACCAGGCGGTCACCAACGTCGACCGCACCATCCGGTCGGTCAAGCGCCACATGGGTACCGACTGGAAGACCGACGAGATCGACGGCAAGAAGTACACGCCGCAGGAGATCTCCGCGCGCATCCTGCAGAAGCTCAAGCGCGACGCCGAGACCTACCTGGGCGAGCCGGTCACCGACGCGGTCATCACCGTCCCCGCCTACTTCGAGGACGCCCAGCGCCAGGCCACGAAGGAGGCCGGTGAGATCGCCGGGCTCAACGTCCTGCGCATCGTCAACGAGCCGACCGCGGCCGCGCTGGCCTACGGCCTGGACAAGGGCGAGACCGAGCAGACGATCCTCGTGTTCGACCTCGGTGGCGGCACCTTCGACGTCTCGCTGCTCGAGATCGGCGACGGCGTCATCGAGGTGAAGGCCACCGCCGGTGACAACCACCTCGGTGGTGACGACTGGGACGAGCGCGTGGTCAAGCACCTGGTGCAGACGTTCAACGCCTCCAACGGCATCGACCTGTCCAAGGACAAGCTGGCCATGCAGCGGCTGCGCGAGGCGGCCGAGAAGGCCAAGATCGAGCTGTCGGGCGCGCAGTCGACGAACGTCAACCTGCCCTACATCACCGCCGGCGCCGAGGGCCCGCTGCACCTGGACGTCACGATGACCCGCGCCGAGTTCCAGCGGCTGACCCAGGACCTGCTCGACCGCACCCGGGCGCCGTTCAACCAGGCGATCCGCGACGCCGGCATCTCCGTCGGCGACATCGACCACGTGGTCCTGGTGGGTGGCTCGACCCGCATGCCGGCCGTCACCGAGCTGGTGCGCGAGCTGACCGGCGGCAAGGAGCCCAACAAGGGCGTCAACCCCGACGAGGTCGTGGCCATCGGCGCCGCGCTCCAGGCCGGTGTCCTCCGCGGCGAGGTCAAGGACGTCCTGCTGCTCGACGTCACCCCGCTGTCCCTGGGCATCGAGACCAAGGGCGGGATCATGACCAAGCTCATCGAGCGGAACACCACGATCCCGACCAAGCGCTCGGAGATCTTCACGACGGCCGACGACAACCAGCCCTCCGTGCAGATCCAGGTGTTCCAGGGCGAGCGCGAGATGGCGATGTACAACAAGAAGCTCGGCATGTTCGAGCTGACCGGGCTGCCCCCGGCGCCGCGCGGCGTCCCGCAGATCGAGGTCGCCTTCGACATCGACGCCAACGGCATCGTCCACGTCCACGCCAAGGACCTGGGCACCGGCAAGGAGCAGTCGATGACCATCACCGGCGGCTCGGCCCTCCCCAAGGAGGACATCGAGCGGATGATGAAGGACGCCGAGGCGCACGCCGAGGAGGACAAGCGCCGCCGCGAGGAGGCCGAGACCCGCAACCTCGCCGAGTCGCTGCAGTACCAGACCGAGAAGTTCCTGGCCGAGAACGGCGACAAGATCCCGGCCGAGAAGAAGGACGAGCTCGGCGAGGCGCTCACCGAGCTGCGCTCGGCCCTCGGCGGCTCGGACATCGACGCCATCAAGTCCGCCCAGGAGAAGGTGGCCCGGGTGTCCCAGGAGGTCGGCGGGGCGCTCTACGCCCAGCAGGCCGAGGCGGCCGGCGGAGCGCCCGGCGCCGAGGCCGGTGCCGGTGCGGCGGGTGGCCAGGCCACGGGTGACGACGACGTCGTCGACGCCGAGATCGTCGACGAGGACACCGACCGCCGATGACGGACAGGGAAGAGCAGCCGCGGGTCGTGATCCGCGACAGGCGGCGCATCGACCCCATCACTGGCGCAGTGCGGACGCCGGCCGGCGAGCAGCCGGCCGGCGTCCGGCCCGGTACCGACCTCCCAGGGGAGCAGATGAGCGAGCACGACATGCCGGCCGCCGATGAGGCCGCGGGCGCGCAGCAGGGCACGGGGCCGCAGCAGGACCCGGCGGCGCAGCAGGGGACCGAGCCGCAGGGGGGTGCCGCGCCGCAGTCGGCGGCGGACGGCGACCTGGCGCAGCAGCTGACCGAGCGCACCGAGGACCTGCAGCGGGTCACCGCCGAGTACGCCAACTACCGGCGGCGGGTGGACCGTGACCGGTCGCTCGTCGTCGACCAGGCCGCGGAGCGGTTCGCGACCCAGCTGTTCCCGATTGTCGACGACATCGAGCGGGCCCGTGACCACGGCGACCTCACCGGCGCCTTCAAGCTGGTCGCCGACCGCATCCTCGGGTTGCTCGACGGCCTCGGGGTCGAGGCGTTCGGCAAGGCCGGCGACGAGTTCGACCCGTCGCTGCACGAGGCCGTCATGCACGAGACCTCCGCCGAGGTGAGCGTCCCGACGGCCACCACCGTGCTGCGGCAGGGCTTCCGCCGGGGCGAGCGGGTGCTGCGGACCGCCATGGTCGCCGTCACCGAGCCGGAGGCGCCTGCGCGCGCCGAGTCCGCGGCGTCCGCCGAGTCCGGGGAGGCCGCCGAGCCCACCGACCAGGCCGCCGGCTGAGCGGCGTCCGACCGAGCGCGAGAGGGGGCGTCCGATGAGCACCCGTGACTTCATCGAGAAGGACTACTACGGCGCGCTCGGCGTTCCCCAGGACGCCGACGCGGCCGCGATCAAGAAGGCCTACCGCAAGCTGGCCACGGAGCTGCACCCGGACAAGAACCCGGGCAACACCGAGGCCGAGGCGCGGTTCAAGGAGGTCTCCGAGGCCTACGACGTGCTCTCCGATCCCAAGCGGCGCGGTGAGTACGACGACGCGCGACGCCTGTTCGGCGCCGGGGGAGCCGGTGCCCGTGCCGGGTTCCCCGGCGGCTTCCCGGGCGCCGGGCCCGGCGGGCAGCCCTTCGACCTCGGCGACCTGTTCGGCGCAGCCGGCGCCGGGGCGGGAGCCCGGGGGGCCGGTGGCCTGGGCGACATCCTGGGCGGGCTGTTCGGTGGGGCCGGTGGCGCGCGTGCGCGCAGCCAGGCCGCGTCCGGGCCCGCGCGGGGTCAGGACGTCGAGACCGAGGCGACGCTCTCCTTCGAGGAGGCCGTGCTCGGCGTCACCGTGCCGCTGCGGATGCAGAGCCCGGGCAGCTGCCCGACCTGCGCCGGCAGCGGCGCCCGCCCCGGCACCTCCCCGCACACCTGCCCGGTGTGCCAGGGCGCTGGTGTGACCAGTCGGAGCCAGGGCGCCTTCGCCTTCTCCGAGCCGTGCCGCAACTGCCGCGGCAGCGGCCAGGTCGTCGAGGACCCGTGCCCCACCTGCGCCGGGAGCGGGGTCACCAGCCAGACCCGCACCATCACCGTGCGGATCCCGGCGGGGGTCAAGGACGGTCAGCGGATCCGGCTGCCCGGCAAGGGAGCACCCGGGCGGCGCGGTGGCCCGGCCGGCGACCTGTTCGTCGTCGTCCACGTCGCGGAGCACCAGCTGTTCGGGCGCAAGGGCGAGGACCTCACCCTGACCGTGCCGATCACCTTCGCCGAGGCGGCGCTGGGCACCACGCTGACGGTGCCGACCCTGGACGGCACCGTGTCCCTCAAGGTCCCCGCCGGCACCGCGAGCGGCCGCACGCTGCGGGTCCGCGGACGGGGGGTGCCCACCAAGGGCCGCACCGGCGACCTGCTCGTGACCGTCGAGATCGCCGTCCCCGCGCGGCTGACCCCGGCGCAGCGCAAGGCGGTCGAGGCCCTGGCCGAGGAGATGGACGAGGACCCGCGCCCGCAGATCACCGCCGCGGTGCGGCGTGGAGGTGAGGGATGACCAGGCCGTCGGGTGGCCCGCTCGGTGAGGCGGGCCCGGCCGTCGCCGACGACGCCCCGGTGTTCGTGATCTCCGTGGCGGCCCAGCTGGCCGGGATGCACGCGCAGACGCTGCGGCAGTACGACCGGCTGGGGCTGGTCAGCCCCGGCCGGACCTCCGGCGGAGGGCGGCGGTACAGCCCCCGCGACGTCGCACTGCTGCGCGAGGTGCAGCGGCTGTCGCAGGAGGACGGGGTCAACCTGGCCGGCATCAAGCGGATCATCGAGCTGGAGTCCCAGGTCGAGGCGCTGCAGGCCCGGGTGCACGAGCTGCTCGAGGAGCTGCAGCACTCCGAGAACCGGCGGATGGCCGCGGAGGCGGCGATCCCGGCGGCCTACCGGGCCGATCTGGTGCCGCACCGGCGGCAGAGCTCGGCCCTCGTCGTCTGGCGCCCGGGAGGTGCCCGGTGAGCGGGCCGGACGCCGACGCCCACGAGGCCTTCGTCTCGCTGGAGCGGGAGATCGGTTTGCTGCTCCGGCGGTCCCGGGCCATCTCGACCCGGCTGGCGCGCGAGCTGCACCCCGATCTGGACGGCGCCGCGTACGGGCTGCTGGCGCTGTTGCAGGACGCCGGGCCGCTGCGGGCCAGTGACCTGGTCGCGCGGCTGGGGCTGGACAAGAGCACCGTCAGCCGCCAGTTGTCCAGCCTCGTGGAGCTGGGACTGGTCGACCGGGCGGCGGACCCCGACGACGGCCGGGCGCAGGTGCTGAGGCCGTCCGCCGAGGGGGCCGCGCGGCTGGCCGGCATCCGGACGGCCCGCCGGGCCCGCTGGGAGAGCGACCTCGCCGACTGGCCGGCCGAGGACGTCGCGACGCTCGCCGTCCTCCTCGAGCGACTGAACCGGATCGGCGAGGCGCGCGAGGCAGAGTCCACGGAGCGCTGACCCGCCCGGGCCGGGCGTGGCCGACGACACAGGAAGCTTCGTTGCAGACCGCAACCATATGATCGTATGGTTGCGGTCTACAAGCGTTTTCTCCGTCCTGAGGACGTCCCATGCCCATGCACCCCGACACACGTGACCGCCTCACCGCCGGCGTCGCCCAGCTGATCCGCGCCGGACGGCACCTGAGCTCCCGCGCGGCCGTGCAACTGCACGGCGACCTGCCGTCGTTCGGCTGGCCCCTGCTCGCCCCGCTCGAGCGGCAGGACGACCTCCGCTGCAGCGCGCTCGCCGCCCTCGCCGGGGTCGACGGCTCCGTCGCCAGCCGGCAGCTGGCCGCCCTGGAGCGGGCAGGCTACGTCCACCGCCGCCCCGATCCCCGCGACGGCCGGGCCGCGCTCTTCCGGCTCACCGACCAGGGAGCCCGGGCGCTCGCCACCTCGCGGGCGCTGCGTGCGGAGTGGGCGCTGACCGCCCTGGCCGGCTGGGACGAGGCGGACGCCCGGCGGCTCGCCGATCTGCTCGATCGGCTGGTGGCCGACATCGACGTCGTCGGCGGGCAGCCGCGCATCGATCCCGTGGCGGCGGCCCGATGACCGCCCGGCCCTCGCTCCCGCCCCGTTCTGCGCCAGTTCCGTCCAGGAGTCCCGTGAGCACCGTCCAGACCTCCGCGCCCGAGGCGCCCGTCGAGCAGCAGGGGAGGATGACGCACCGTCAGGTGCTGGAGGCCCTCTCCGGCATGTTGCTGGCGATGTTCGTGGCGTTCCTGTCCTCGACCGTCGTCTCCAACGCGCTGCCGACGATCATCACCGAGCTGCGGGGCACGCAGAACCAGTACACCTGGGTGATCACGGCGACCCTGCTGGCCTCGACGGCGTCCACGCCGATCTGGGGCAAGCTCGCCGACCTGTTCAGCAAGAAGCTGCTGATCCAGCTGTCGATCGTCATCTTCATCGTCGGCTCGATGCTGGCCGGCCTCGCGCAGTCGGTGGACACGCTCATCGCGTGGCGCGTCCTGCAGGGCCTGGGCCTCGGCGGCCTGCAGGCGCTGGTGCAGATCGCGATGGCCGCGATGATCAGCCCGCGCGAGCGCGGTCGCTACTCCGGTCTGCTAGGTGCCGTCATGGCGGTCGCCACGGTCGGCGGTCCGCTGCTGGGCGGCCTGCTGGTCGACACCAGCTGGCTCGGCTGGCGCTGGTGCTTCTACGTCGGCGTCCCGTTCGCCGCCGTCGCGCTGGTGCTGCTGCAGCGCACCCTGCACCTGCCGGTGACGAAGCGAGCCGTGACGATCGACTACCTCGGTGCCGCCCTCCTCGCCGCTGCGGTCTCGGCCCTGCTCATCTGGGTCACCCTGGCCGGCAGCAGCTTCGCGTGGGCCTCGGTCGAGACGGCGCTGTTCCTCGGCGGGGCGGCGCTGGCAGTGGTGGCGTTCCTCGTGACCGAGCTGCGGGCCGCGGAGCCGATCGTGCCGCTGCGGCTGTTCCGGGACCGCACCACCACGCTCGCCATCATCGCCAGCGTCGCCGTCGGCATGGCGATGTTCGGCTCCACGGTGTTCCTGGGCCAGTACCTGCAGATCTCCCGCGGGTACTCGCCCACCGAGGCCGGGCTGCTCACCATCCCGATGGTCGGCGGCCTGCTGATCTCCTCCACGGTCTCCGGTCTGCTCATCACCCGGTTCGGCCGGTGGAAGTCCTACCTGACGGCCGGTTCGGTCCTGGTCGTCGCCGGCTTCGCGCTGCTCGCGACGATCGATCACGAGACCGACATGGTCCTGCTGAGCTTCTTCCTGTTCGTGCTCGGCGTCGGGATCGGGATGAGCATGCAGAACCTCGTCCTCGCCGTGCAGAACACCGTGGCGGCGACCGATCTGGGGGCGGCGAGCTCCGCGGTCGCCTTCTTCCGCAGCCTCGGCGGCACGATCGGCGTCTCGGTGCTCGGTGCGGTGCTGAGCAACCACGTCGGGAACCTGATCCGGGGCGGCCTGGCCGACATCCCCGGTGCGGCCGAGGCCGCCGCGGCAGGTGGCGGGGACATCGGCCTGGCTGATCTCGCGGATGCGCCGGCGCCGATCCAGGAGCTCATCCGCATCTCCTACGGCGACGCGACCGGCCGGGTCTTCCTGATCTCCGCCGTCGTGGCGGTCGTCGCCGTCCTCGCGGTGCTGTTCATCCGCGAGGTGGCGCTGCGCACCGAGACCGGTGACGAGCGCCAGGCGGCCGAGCGTTCCGACGCCGTGCGCATCGACACCGACGCCATCGAGGGCCGGGACGCCGGGGGCGAGCGCACCGACGAGGTGGCGCACGCCGGATCCGGGGCCGCCACCCGCTGACCTGACCGTCCGACGGCCCGTCTCCCTCGGGGAGGCGGGCCGTCGCCGTTCAGCCGGAGGTCACCCCTCCAGCGAGGCGTCCAGCGTGATCTCGGTACCGGCCAGCGCCTTGCTCACCGGGCAGCCGGCCTTGGCCGCCTGCGCGGCCTTGTCGAAGCCGGCGGCGTCCAGGCCGTCGACCTCGCCGCGCACGGTGAGCTTGACCCCGGTGATCGCCGGGGCTCCGTCCTGCTGGCCGAGCGTGACGTCGGCCGAGACCTCGAGCGACTGCGGGGTGCCGCCGGCCTTGCCGATCTCACTGGAGAGCGCCATGGCGAAGCAGGCGGAGTGCGCCGCCGCGATCAGCTCCTCGGGGCTGGTGGCACCGGCTGCCTCGTCGGCGGTGCGCTTGGGGAACGACACCTCGTAGGTGCCGATCTTGGAGCTGGAGAGCTCCACCTGTCCCGAGCCCTCCTGGAGGGTCCCGTTCCAGGCGGTGCGGGCGGTACGAGTGGGCATGTCGTCCCTTCGGGCCGTGGCCGCCCCTGGCTCGGGCGGCACCGTGGCCGCCCTCCTACCCGCTCGGGCGGAGCCCTACCGTCCGGACTCGGCCTGCTCCGCGGCCGCGCCGTTGACCCGGTCGGTGAGCAACCGGAGCCGGGCCTTCAGGTCGTCGAACTCGCTGGCGTCGAACCCGATCGCGCCGATCATCTCCTCGGAGATGGCCATGGCCTTGTCCTGCAGCGCCCGGCCCGCGTCGGTGAGCGCGATCGAGACCGACCGCTCGTCCTCGACCCGCCGGTGGCGGGTGACCAGCCCCGCGGCCGTCAGGCGCTTGAGCAGCGGCGACAGCGTGCCGCTGTCCAGGGCCAGGCGGGAGCCGAGCTGGCCGACCGTCTGGTTGTCGGACTCCCAGAGGAGCAGCATCACCAGGTACTGGGGGTAGGTCAGACCGATCGCGTCGAGCATGGGGCGGTACCGCGCGGTCACCGCCCGGGACGCGGCGTACAGCGCGAAGCACAGCTGATCGTCGAGTGCGACGCTCGGGGCTGGCAGGGCGGTCATGTCGCCAGTCTAGGGGCTGGCGTCAGCGGACTCGGGACCTTCCGCCCTTGCGCCTCCCCGGATGGGCGACCTAACGGCCGGTGGGGACCCGCGGGGACGGTCGAACGGGCAGAGTTGAGCGGAACAGACTCAACCCATGGTTCGTTGCAGGAGTCGATGGCGCCGCCCACGGACGGACGGCGTCCCCCAGCCACACGAAAGGACGTGCGTCCGAGCATGGAGAGCAAGCTCACGACCCGCTCGCAGGAGGCCGTTGCCGGCGCTCAGCGTCTCGCCGTCGGCCGGGGTCAGGCGGCCCTGGAGCCGCTGCACCTGTTGGTCGCCCTGCTGGAGCAGGCCGACGGCATCGCCGGTCCACTGCTGACCGCGGTCGGTGCCGACCCGGCCGACGTGCGCAGCAAGGCCGACGCCGCGCTGCGCCGCATGCCGAGCGTCAGCGGCGCGACGGTCTCCGCGCCCGCACCCTCGCGCGAGTTCCTCCGGGTGATCAACGCCGCGTCGGAGCAGGCCGGGGCCCTCGGCGACGAGTACGTCTCCACGGAGCACCTGCTGGTCGGGCTGGCCGGCTCGGAGGGCGAGGCCGGGGCCGTGCTCACCAGCGCCGGTGCCACCCGTGACGCGCTGCTGGCGGCCTTCCGCACTGTGCGCGGCAACCGCAAGGTGACCAGCGCCGACCCCGAGGCCACCTACCAGGCGCTCGAGAAGTTCGCCGTCGACCTGACCGAGCGCGCCCGTGACGGCAAGATCGACCCGGTCATCGGCCGCGACACCGAGATCCGCCGCGTGGTGCAGGTGCTCTCCCGCCGGACCAAGAACAACCCCGTCCTCATCGGCGAGCCGGGTGTCGGCAAGACGGCCATCGTCGAGGGCCTGGCCCAGCGGATCGTCGCCGGTGACGTCCCGGAGAGCCTCAAGGGCAAGCGGCTCATGGCGCTGGACCTGGCGTCCATGGTCGCCGGCGCGAAGTACCGCGGTGAGTTCGAGGAGCGGCTGAAGGCCGTCCTGCAGGAGATCACCGAGGCCGAGGGCGAGATCATCACCTTCATCGACGAGCTGCACACCATCGTCGGTGCCGGCGCGACCGGCGACGGCGCCATGGACGCCGGCAACATGATCAAGCCGATGCTCGCCCGCGGCGAGCTCCGCATGGTCGGCGCCACCACGCTCGACGAGTACCGCGAGCACATCGAGAAGGATCCGGCGCTGGAGCGGCGCTTCCAGCAGGTCTTCGTCGGCGAGCCCAGCGTCGAGGACACCATCGGCATCCTGCGCGGCCTCAAGGAGCGCTACGAGGTGCACCACGGCGTGCGCATCACCGACGGCGCGATCGTCGCCGCCGCCACGCTGTCGGACCGGTACGTCACGTCCCGGTTCCTGCCCGACAAGGCGATCGACCTGGTGGACGAGGCCGCCAGCCGGCTGCGCATGGAGATCGACAGCCGGCCGGTGGAGGTCGACGAGGTCGAGCGCGCCGTCCGGCGGCTGGAGATCGAGGAGATGGCGCTGGCCAAGGAGGACGACCCGTCGTCCCTCGAGCGGCTGGCCGCGCTGCGCGAGGACCTCGCCGACAAGCGCGAGGAGCTGGCCGAGCTGACCGCGCGCTGGCAGCAGGACAAGAGCGCCATCACCCGCATCCAGCAGATCAAGGAGGAGCTGGAGCGGCTGCGGCTGGAGGCCGAGCGCGCGGAGCGCGAGGGTGAGCTCGCCCGGGTCGCCGAGCTGCGCTACGGGCGCCTGCCGCAGCTGGAGAAGGCGCTGACCGAGGCCGAGGCGTCGGTCGAGGAGCAGGCCTCCATGCTGAAGGAGGAGGTCGGCCCCGACGACATCGCCGAGGTCGTCCAGGCCTGGACCGGCATCCCCGCCGGCCGGCTGCTGGAGGGCGAGACCCAGAAGCTGCTGCGCATGGAGGAGGAGCTCGGTGGGCGGGTCGTCGGGCAGCCGGATGCGGTGCGGGCGGTCTCCGACGCCGTCCGGCGGGCGCGCTCCGGCGTCGCAGACCCCGACCGGCCGACCGGCTCGTTCCTGTTCCTCGGCCCCACCGGCGTCGGCAAGACCGAGCTGGCGAAGGCGCTGGCGGGCTTCCTGTTCGACGACGAGAGGGCCATGGTCCGCGTCGACATGAGCGAGTACTCCGAGAAGCACTCGGTGGCCCGGCTCGTGGGGGCCCCTCCCGGCTACGTCGGCTACGAGGCCGGCGGTCAGCTCACCGAGGCGGTGCGCCGCCGTCCGTACACCGTCGTCCTGCTCGACGAGGTGGAGAAGGCGCACCCCGACGTCTTCGACGTCCTGCTGCAGGTGCTCGACGACGGGCGGCTGACCGACGGCCAGGGCCGGACCGTGGACTTCCGCAACACGATCCTGATCCTGACGTCGAACCTCGGATCGCAGATCATCGCCGACCAGTCGGTGCCCGAGGAGCGGCGCCGCGACGCCGTGCTGGGCGTCGTGCGGTCGCACTTCAAGCCGGAGTTCCTCAACCGCCTCGACGACGTCGTGGTGTTCCGGGCGCTGGGCAGCGAGGAGCTGACCGGGATCGTCGACATCCAGGTCGGCGTCCTGGCCCGCCGGCTGGCCGCCCGCCGGCTGACCCTGACGGTCACCGATGCCGCGCGCGACTGGCTGGCGCTCAACGGCTTCGACCCGGTCTACGGGGCCCGGCCGCTGCGCCGGCTGGTGCAGTCGGCGATCGGCGACCAGCTGGCCAAGGCGCTGCTGGCCGGGGAGATCCGGGACGGCGACGAGGTCGTCGTCGACTGGCCGGGTGGTGACGTCGAGGGGCTGCGCGTCACCCGCGGCGCGTAACCGCCCGCGGGCGGGCCTGGCCCCCGTCGCCGCGCCCGCCGGGCCCCCTGCGGTCCGGCGGGCGCGCCGTCCGATCGGGTGGGACCGCGTGCCCTGCTGGTCCCCGCCCGCGTCGTCGTCGATGATCGCGGCGACGACGGGGACCGGGGAGGCGGAGGCACGATGACGGCGGGGCAGGACGACCAGCACGGCCAGCAGCAGGGGCAGCCCGAGGGGCAGGGCGACCGGCCGCAGCCGGGGTGGGATCAGCCCTCGGGCCAGCCGCCCTACGGGGGTCAGCCGCCCTACGGGGGTCAGCCGCCGTACGGAGGGCAGCCGCCCTACGGCCAGGGACCGCAGAACCCGTACGCCCAGAACCCGTACGGCCAGAACCCGTACGGCCAGAATCCGTACGGCTACGCCCCCGCGCCCTCGGCCCCCACGGGCGGAGGGCCCGGCGCGCCGGCACCCCTGGACCGCCCGGTCACGGTGCGCGCCGGGATCGGCGCCTTCCTCGCCGCACTGGTGCTCAGCGCCGTCGCCGCCGTCGCCACGCTGCTCAACTGGGACGAGTTCGTGGCCTGGGCGCTGGACGAGTCGAGCACCGACCTGGAAGGGCCCGAGTTCGAGGGCCTCGACCCCGAGGCGTTCGCCGAGCTCATCGGCCAGATCACGATCGGCATCACGGTCCTGGTGCTCGCGCTGCAGTTCCTGTTCCTGGGGTTCGCCTGGCAGGGCCGCAACTGGGCGCGGATCGGGCTGTGGGTCCTCGGTGGTCTCACGCTGCTCACCGGCCCGTTCAACGCCGTTGCCAGCGGGCCGCTGCCGTTCGTCAACACGCTCACGTGGTTCCGGCTCGCCCTCACCGCCGCCGGGGTCGTGCTGCTGGCGGCGAAGCCGTCCAACGACTGGTACCGCTTCCGCAAGTGGCAGCGCGCCACCGGGCAGGGCTGAGCCGGGGCGGCCCTCAGCCGGGACCGGCGTTCACCCAGTCCCGCGTCGTGCGCGCCGCCAGGCTGGTCGCCGCCGCGACCGACAGCACCAGCAGGAGGAGCGCGACGACGGTGGTGCCACCCGCGGTGAACATCGTGGACAGCAGCACCACCGCCAGCACGATCGTCGCGACCAGCCCGGTCCACCGGCCCCACCGGTGGCGGCCCGCCAGCGCCCAGGCCGAGACGCCGTAGCCGACCCCGAGGACGAGCGGGACGGTGGTGTTGACCAGCAGGAACTGCTGCGCCTCGTCCCGGGTGAGCCCGCCCTCGGTCAGCACCTCGACGACGCCCTCACGCCCGAGCCAGGTGATCGTCACGTAGAGCACGAGCAGGGCGGCGAGGGTCGCCAGCAGGGCGATGGCGACCCTCGCCGACGGCGGTGCCTGCCGGGTCGGGTCTCCGTCGGCGGGGCGGGGGCGGGGTTCGCGCGGCACGCGTCCAGCCTGGCAGACGGCCCGGCCGCAGCACCGCGCCCGCGGCCGGCGCACGCGCGATCGTGACCCCGCCGTCGCACGGGAACAGACAGGATCACCACCATGACGCGCACCCCGACCCGCCGCGTTCTGCTCATCGCCGTCTCCAGCCTGGCGATCACGCTGAGCGCCTGCGGCTCCGACGACCCTGCCGGCAGCACCGCCGGCACCACCCCCGCCACCACCAGCTCCGCGCCGGAGACGAGTGCGGCGGCGCCGGCCTTCGACGGGCCGTTCGGCGAGGGCTGCGCAGCGGTGCCCGCCGAGGGCCCGGGCAGCTTCGAGGGCATGAGCGCCGATCCGGTGGCCACCGCGGCCGGCAACACCCCGGCGCTGTCGACCCTCGTGCAGGCCGTGCAGGCCGCGAACCTGGTCGAGACCCTGAACACCACGGAGGACATCACCGTCCTGGCACCGTCGAACCCGGCGTTCGAAGCCCTCCCCCCGGACGCGCTGAACGGGCTGCTCGCCGACACCCCGGCGTTGACCGCGGTGCTCACCCACCACCTCATCCCGGGCCGCCTGGCCCCGGACGAGCTGGCCGGCACGCACGCCACGCTGAGCAACGACGAGGTGACCATCGAGCGCTCCGGCGAGAACTTCACCATCGGCGCCGAGGCGACCATCGTCGGCGAGGAGGCGACGGTGGTGTGCGGCAACGTGCAGACGGCGAACGCGACCGTCTACATCATCGACCAGGTGCTCCAGCCCGCCGGCCTGTGAGGGCCGGTGCGTCGCCCGGACTCCGCCGGGCGAGGCGCTCAGTAGGGTCCGTGCCATGGAGAAGGACCTCGTTCCCCCCCACACCTCGTCCCTCGGCGCGGGCCCCTGGAGCGAGGCCTCGCTGCCCGACCGCGACCGGCTGCTGCAGCTGATCCTCGACCTCGCCGTGGTGCACGGGAAGGTCACGCTCTCCTCCGGGCAGGAGGCCGACTGGTACATCGACATGCGCCGGCTCACGCTGCACCACGAGGGCGCGCCGCTGGTCGGGCGCGTGATGCGGCAGCTCACCGGCGACCTGCGCTACGACGTCGTCGGCGGGCTCACCCTCGGCGCCGACCCGGTCGCCACGGCGATGCTGCACGCCGCCGCGGCGGGCGAGGGCTTCCTCGACGCCTGCGTCGTCCGCAAGGCGGGCAAGGCCCACGGCCTGCAGCGCCGGATCGAGGGGCCGGACGTCGCCGGCCGCGCCGTCCTGGTCGTCGAGGACGTCTCCACCACCGGCGGCAGCCCGCTGACCGCGGCGCAGGCGTTGCAGGAGGCCGGCGCGGAGGTGGTCGCGATCGCGGTGATCGTCGACCGCGGTGGGCGCGCGGCGGTGGAGGAGGCCGGTTTCGAATACCGGGCCGCTTTCACCCTCGCCGACCTCGACCTCGCCTAGCCCGTCCGGGGGGGGGGGGGGGGGGGGGGGGGGGGGGGGGGGGGGGGGGGGGGGGGGGGGGGGGGGGGGGGGGGGGGGGGGGGGGGGGGGGGGGGGGGGGGGGGGGGGGGGGGGGGGGGGGGGGGGGGGGGGG